>JASEEW010000112.1 GCA_030019485.1 Thermoplasmatales archaeon
ATAGAAACTCACTATGTTTTTATACACATACGTATAAAAAGATTGTATATTCTGAATGTCATATAATTACTCATAAAGGAAGTGAACAAGAAAGGTGCAACTTTTAGATAGAGAATGTTAATGTGTCTTTGTCACATTCCTTCCAGGGCATTCCATGTTTATGCAAAAGCTCATTTGTCCTTTTTTTGTTATGAGTTTTATGGTTGGCGCGCCGCAAAATTCACATTTTTCGTTCAGTGGAATGATTCTTCCTTTCTGAGGTAGTGGATATGAGTTTGCGCATTTTGGGAAAGAGGTGCAGCCTGCAAACCTTTTACCCTTCTTTGACCTGATTATAATCATTTTATTGCCGCATTCTGGACAGGGGCCAACAATGTTTTCTTCTTCTAACGCAGTTTTTATTTTTTCACCGATTTTTTCACCGTTTTTTTCAAGAACATCCATGACCTTTTCAAGCATATCCTGACTTTCTGACACAACCTCATCCTGCCTTCTTTTCCCTTCTGCTATTTGATTCATCTCCTCTTCCAATGTGCTTGTCATCCCATGATTTGTTATTGGCTCGGCATAATTTTCCAGCGCTTCTGTTACAGCAAAACCTGTTTTTGTTGGGACAGGCTGTTTGCTCTGAATATATCCTCTGCTGTATAATTTTTTTATGATTTCATGCCTGGTGCTTTTTGTCCCAAGCCCAAGTTTTTCCATGAACTGGATCAGACTGCCCTGGGAGTATCTTTTAGGCGGCTGGGTTTCTTTCTTAAGCATTTCCATTTTAAGTATATTTACAGCATCGTCTTTTTCCAGTACCGGCAGCAGGGTTTCCTTTGTTTTGATGTATGGATAATATTTTCTCCATCCCTGTTCTATGATTCTATATCCTGATGAAATAAATTTTTCATTGTTTACAGATAAACTCACATCTGTGGTTTCAAAAAGCATTTCAGGTGCCAATGTTGCGAAAAATCTTCTCACAACAAGTTCATATATTTTGTGCTGTTCAGGTGTTAACCTGTTTTTTGGCACTGAAACAGGATGTATTGGAGGATGGTCTGTCGTAAGTTTTTTTCCTCTTGTGGGTTTTAAAACCTTTAGGGACAGTATTTCTTTTGCTTCTGGAAACATGGTTGAAAGTTTTTTCAAAATATTTCTCAGGTTCAGGGTTTCAGGGTAAACAGTGTTGTCTGTTCTTGGATAGGATATCAACCCCTCCTGATACAGGTTCTCAGCAATACTCATTGCATTGGAGGCAGAAAAACCTAAAGAGGTTGCAGACTGTAAAAACGAGGTTGTGTTAAAAGGCGCAGGAGGTTTTTCTTTCTTCTGTTTTTTAATCACACTTAAAACAAGGGCTTTTTTTGCGGATTTGATATTTTCAAATATATTTTTTGCTTTTTCATTTTCCCAAAACCTTCCCTCAACATGTTTTGCGGAGAAACGTTTTTTATCCTTTTCAAAAATTCCCTCTATTTCCCAGTAGGGTTTTGGTTTAAACATTTTTATTTCTTTTTCCCTGTCCACTATAAGCCTCAGTGTTGGTGACTGAACCCTTCCAACAGAAAGAAAATATTTCCCAAGCTGCCCTGATGCAAGTGAAATGAATCTTGTGAGTGTTGCACCCCACACAAGATCAATAATTTGACGTGTTTCAGCAGATTTTGAAAGGTTATAATCAACATCAGAAAGATTATCAAACGCGTTTGTTATCTCCTCTTCTGTCAGCGCACTGAATCTTGCTCTTTTGACCCTGATGTCCGGTTTAATCTCTTTTAGAATTTCAAGTGTTTCAACACCAATTAATTCTCCTTCCCTGTCAAAATCTGTTGCAATAATAATCTCGTTTATATCCTTTGCCAGTTTTTTTAGGCTGTAGGCTATGGCTTTTTCATTCACCTTTTTACATGGTGTTACCCTGATCAGTTCCCTTGGTTTTGTTCTGTTCCATAGTACATATTTTTCTGGGTAGTCCAGACCTATTATGTGTCCTCTGAGTCCAACAACCATGGATTTGCCGTTCTCAAAAAGATGTATAGGAACACTACCTATTCTTTCTGTTTTAAATTTGCTGTTTGATAGTATTGTTGCTATCCTCAGTGCTGCCATGGCTTTTTCACAAATGATGAGTTTCATTTGCTTTTTGTAAATGAGGTATTGTTATTTAAAACCATCGTACTGACAAATAGCCAGTAGATAGTAGTTAGGGGCCAGAGTGGTCTCCCTAATCCCTAAATACTAAATTCTAACTACTTGCTTTTACGGGAAATGTTTAAGTATTCACAAGACTTTTCAATTTCTGATGGGGAAAGTGAGAAAATACTCGTACAGGGAGCCGCCAACACCAAAGGGATTAAAAGTGATGGAAAAAGGAACATTAACCTGGTTTGACATTGAAATGTTCTCAAATCTGAACACTGGATGCATGGAGCAGTATTTTGAGGAGAAAAATAGGGTTGACAGTTTCAAGTTTAAATTCCCATGGAAAAGAGTCATTATAGGCATGCTTATCGGTACAGTGTTTGCTGTAATCACAGAGTATGTAGGGTTAAAGGTTGGTATTGCTCTTAGCGGTGGATGGTATGTTGTGTACATTTTAGGGCTGGCATTAAAATGGACACCTAACGATACGAACATATCTGCCGGCGCAAGCACAGGTGCTACTTATATTGCAACAGGTTTTATTTTTACATTTCCTGCGCTTTACCTGCTTGCAAAAGGCTCTATTTTTGATGAGTACAAAATAGGTGGGGAGTTCCTTATTGATGCTGTACCACCTTTATCTGTGGTTCTTATAGCAACCATTATTAGCGGTTTTCTCGGCGTACTATTTTTTATTATTTTCAGAAGAATATGGCTTGTTGAGGACCCACTGCATGTACCTGGCATAGAGGCAAATATAAAACTGCTTGACTTGTCACATAGTGTGTCCAAAGGTGCTGCTGAAGAAGCAAGAAAGGCGTTAAAACTCATTTGCGCTTCAACCGCAGCTATAATGGTTTTTGTTGGTTTACGTGACTGGCCAGTAACCAAAATGACCCCAGATTATGTTAATTATGATATGTACGCCACTGACATAGATCCATACCCTCATGCATCTGCACTTGATTTCATATTTAAACATAACACATTTTATGACAAGGTTGATGGTATAATTCAACCTTACTCTACTGCAAAATACACTCATCTGAGTTTTGGTCTTGAACCTATAAATTTTGCGATAGGATGGTTTATGAAATGGAGAACAGCTTTTCTGGTGAACTCAGGCACACTGCTTACATGGTTTGTTATAGTTCCACTTGCTGTAACCATGAATGTTCCAATATATGATGGTGCTACAGGTACTTATTACAGCATTCAATCAATGGGTGAAATGACTGCATTAGTAGCTTATGCCAGGGTTGCAAGAATCATTGCTATAGGCACTATTTTAGGCGGCGGTATTACAGGTTTGATAAAGATGGCACCAGCATTTAAAACAGCAGCTTCAGATGTGATTCAGGCAGGTAAAGGGGAAAGAAAAGATTTTATTCCTGGCAGGGGATGGTATGAATGGCCTGTTTCACACATAAAAATAATGGCGGTACTCACCCTTATACTTGTTACCCTAGTTTTCTGGCTTGGAGGGTACCCGTTCATAGCTTCTTTAATATTTTCAATAATACTTGTAGTTACCACCTTTTTCCTTGGTGCTATAGCGGTAAAGGTCATGGGTGAAACAGGCTCTGAGCCTGTATCAGGCACCTCATTTATAGTTCTTCTTATACTTATGGGGCTCTTCCTAGCATTAGGGTTAGAACCCGGGACTGTTGCCGTTATGGCAATAATTGGTACTACAGTGTTTGCAGGGGCAATCTCCATGAGCGGTGACATCATATATGATTTCAAATCAGGTTTGTACTGCGGAAACAGACCATACTATCTTATGAAAGGTGAGCTTATTGGCATTGTACCAGGTGCAATTGTGGGTGCCATTGGAGCGGTTCTGCTTTCTAAAGGACTAGCCACAGGTAAACTGCCACTTATTGCGCCTCAGGCCCATGCATTCGCTACAATGGTTCAGGTAGTGTTTGGGGCTGGAACAATGGTTGTTCATCTGCTTCTCTTAGGTATTCTTATAGGCGTCTTTATGGAGTTGATAACAGGTATGGGCACAGCATTTGGTCTTGGCATGTATTTCCCGCTTTCTATAGCATTACCAATGCTACTTGGCGGTGGTTTACGAGACATTTGGGAGAAAAAATGGCTTGAACCTAAAGCGAAAAAGGAGAAATGGGATGAGAGACAGAAAACATTGATGGTTTTGGATACATATATGATTATGACAGGCTTCTTCGTAGGTTCTGCCCTTTTAGGTACCGCAGTTGCTATTTATGTAATGGTAGGCATGTAGTGGATAATATGAAGAAAAAAACAAGGGAATTGTTAATGAAGGCAGCAGCAATACTGATTATTCTTCTGATGATAGTAGCGATATTTGTGCAGCTAATAACAGCACAGTAAGTTTTTTTTTATTCAATCCCCAATTTTCTCCATTTCCTTTTTGCCATAACAATTTCAGGTGCAAGAAAAGCATATTGAAACCTTTGTCCAAGCGTGAACTTCCATGGTTTCCTTGGAAGTTTTTTCACCAAAGCGTTCAATACCTTTCTAATGTCATTTGTATTTTCATTGTTCACATCATCAAGTTCAATAAAATGCATCATGCCTGAATGCGTCATCTTTGCATCATATAAATCCATAACGAATTCTGAAGGTTCTTTAACAACAAATCTGAATGCATAAGCAAACTTTGGCATAGGCATTACCACCATCAACCTGGTGTAATGCTTCTGGGTTGTTTCCCTTTCAAATTTAAAATTTAACTCCTTTAAAACCTCCCTGAGAACAGTGGATGTGCTTCTTGCATTGAATGATATTGGTAGTTGAATCATAATAATGATAATCAGTTAATGTGTAAATATTATTTGTGGTAAACGTATAGCTTCTGTAAGAAGTAGGCAAATCTTTTTAACCCATATTCCATTATGTTTTTTGTGGTTTTTATGGTAAAAACAAATAGTAAGAAACTGGTAAACATATCTGTAATTGGTGAGATAACAAGCCCGGTGATGAGAAGCAACGTCTATAAAATAACGTCTGATGGGAAACCAGTGGTTTTGCCTGGTGTTGGTGGAATAAGATACAATGTCAGGGTTGGTGATTCTGCATTGGGATGGGAGGCTGATCATGTTGAGCCTGGTGTGAGTATAAAAAACAAGGAAAAAGAGGATCTTGCAAACAATGCTTTGAACATACTTGCCTGCATCGGTAACAAAGCCAGGGTTGTCTCAGGTGACGCAAAAAATGAAATTGGTGTTGTAACAGGAAAACACGGCGGTATAGAGCATGTAATAGTTGATTTTCACCCAAAAACACTGAGGAAAATGGTTATCGGTGACAAGGTAATGGTGGACTCATTTGGTGTTGGCCTGAAAATCCTTGATTTCCCTCATGTTAAGGTAATGAACATTGATCCAAGGGTTCTTGAAAAACTGTCCCTGAAAAAAAAGAATGATAAACTTGTTGTGCCTGTAACACATATAATTCCTGCAAAAATAATGGGCTCAGGTATCAACAGTCAAAGAATACAGGTTAAACAATCTGAGACTGGGTGATTTTGTGGCGATAACAGATGCAGATCATTCATACGGACGGATATATAAGAAAAACGCTGTTTCTGTAGGTGTAGTTGCACACACAGATTGTGTTATCTCAGGACATGGACCTGGTGTTACAACAGTTTTCACATCATCTAAAGGGATGATAACACCAAAGATTGACAGAAACGCAAATCTTGCACACATCCTAAAACTGAGAAAATGATTCCTCTTATTGTTTACAGGATACCACAGTGCAACCCAAAAAGATGCACCGCACTGAAAATGAAAAGGTTTGGACTAGCAAAGGTTGTGAGCAGGCTGCCAAGAAGCGGGATAGTTTTGAACCCTTATGCGAAAAAGATACTTTCAAAAGATGACTTGGGATATGCAAAAAAATATGGGCTTGTATGCCTGGACTGCTCCTGGAAAAATGCTGAAAAAATATTTTCAAAAACAAAAACAGAAAGACAAAGGCGCCTGCCTTTTCTTTTGGCAGCAAACCCTGTAAACTATGCTAAACCATTTCAGCTTGCAACACTTGAGGCGTTTGCAGCCAGTTTGTG
>JASEEW010000002.1 GCA_030019485.1 Thermoplasmatales archaeon
ATATTATTTTGTAAAATGCTGTTGGGGCAGTCAGCGATGCAGATGCCATCACCAGTGTTATTTTGAACCATACAGTTTGTTATTGTGTTGTCTGAGGAATACTCCAGCCGGATGCCATCATCATTGTTATAACAGGCGCAGTTTGTTATTTGGTTGTCTGAGGACTCCCACAGCCAGATGGCCTCATCAGAATGGTTATAACATTTGCAGTTTGTGATGTTGTTGTTTAAGGAAGAAGATAGATAGATACCACCAGAATTGTCATATGAAGTTACATTATCAATTTTGCCATTTTGAACTGAGTAAAAGTAGATACCATGCTTGTTACTGCTTTTACCATTATGAATCATGCAGTTTCTTATGATGAAATATTTGTCCGTATTTCTTATTTCTATGCCGATTGCGCTGCTCGCATTTATATCGTAATTTTCTATGATGTAAGGATTATTTATTGTGCCATCACCAGCCCAGCCTTCGCTACTCGCTTGTGATGCGAAATTAGAGTTACCATCTATGCAGATTGGGTCGTGTGAAGTGAGAGATTTTGAGGGGTTTTCAGATTTCGACTCGGAAACCATAGAAACATTAGCGTTTCCTGCAACCACAACTAGCGTGCTCAGAACTAAAATCAGAGTTAGAATAGAAACGCAAAGAGTTATTGATCCAATTTTTCTCATATGAAATAATAAGGTTAACTGCTAATTTAAAACTTCCGACCACTATTACTCAGACGATTCTATCCCTCCTTCCATCAAAATCTTGGTAAAAGAACCCCTGATGACACCATATAATTAGACTTATTATATGGCTTGTATACAGCTTGATATCCCCATGGAACACCCAGTTTTTCCAAATGCTGCTCCTATTGGAAAGGAATGTTTCATTTTATCATTCCCTTGAATCTTAATGCATCCTCATACATATAAACATTGTTGAAAAAAACATAATCATTTCCTTTGCATATTTTTTTCAACCTTTCTAACTCACTGTCGGAATACCTGTACCTGTAACCGCCGATGCCATGGAGTCTGAAATAACCAAAATCACCATAAACCTGTTTGTTTTTAAAAGGATCAACACAATGAACCAATTCTAATTCTTCACATATCTTTTTAACAGTTTTTTCATCCCATTCCCCCCTGGGCTCCCAGGCAAAAACAAAATCCCTGGGAATGGATGAGAAAAAATTATACATGTTTTCAATATTATTTTTTTCCTGTTTAAAACTGGGAGGGCACTGGAATAAAATAATCCTTGCTCTCAGTGTTTTTGCTATTTCTTTTGTTTTTTCGTAGGCATCAAAAACCTCTTCAATGTTTTTGAAGAAACCAGCATGTCCTGGTTTTATCTTTGTTTTTCTGTATGTTGGTGATGAAATGGGATGGGTTATAACCTGGTTCGCCTTTAATGTGAACTCAAAATTTTTTGGGGCTTTTTCCCTCCATTTCTCAGATGTTTTAATTTCTGGGATTTCATAAAATGTTTTCTGTATTTCAACAGCATTAAATCTTTCAAAGTATTTTTTCATCCCAACAGGGAAGCCGCAGCATCCTATTTTCACAATACAGGATATGCAATGAATGCTATTATCTTTTTTCATCTAAGAAGATGAAGGTTTCCAATCCTCACATTTTTCAGATGCTTTTCTGCAATCTCCAAGCATTCATATGCCTGTTTCTTTGATGTTAAAGGCATGTCGTCCATGTAAAAATGTGGATAAAATCCCAGAAGGCAGTATGGAATTTTATTATCAATTGATGAAATAAATTTTGAGATTGATTCAACCTCTTTTTTATCAATATATCCTGGGACAAGCAGCGTGCTTGCAGTAAGGAGATGATAACCAGCATTTTTATTGTATTCTCCAAGAAACCTGAAGTTTTCAATTGTCTGCCTGTTGGTAACACCGCATAACGCAATATTTAGCTTCTCATCCCATGCTTTCAAATCAAACTTTATTGTTCCACCAGATTTTTTTGAAATAGCCGCCATTCTTTTTGCCATGTTTTTGTTCATGCTACCATTCGTCTCCCAGCATATTCTGACATTATCATTTTTTTCAACAACAAGTTCAGATGTTTTCAATGCATGAATAATTTGTGGTGTTGGGTCACCGCCAAAAAAGCATACGCATCTTGTATTTTCATCAACCATACCTGCAAGTGTCTCAGGGCTCATAACAGGGGATAGATTTTTTAAAAGGTTTCTGTAATGCCAGTTCTGACAGTAAAGGCAGTTGAAGGAGCAATTGTGACTGAAAATCCCAAAGCCGTGCATAAAGTTGCTGTATGGCGCACTCTTGGTTTTAACCTCAAAATCGTAAACATCGCCATTATACGGCAAGGATTTAATTGATGTTATTCTTAACACGTGAAGATTACTATTAATAGGTTTGCTAGCAAACTTTGATAGCTTACCTGAGATATGCTCTCTGCTTAGTCTCAGCTTCCTCCGCCTCTTGATCGTCTGTTTTGCCCATTTTGGTAAATTACTTATATCAAAGAGGAATATGGGATAGACATCTGATATAGGACTTCTCCCTTTAGAAACGGGTAGTGTTAGATTATTTCGCCTGAGTAGTGAGCCCGTGTAAGTGGCAAATCTCTTGAGGCTCTTGTATATACTTTTTACATGTACACTACCTATACCGGTAGTGTATCAGGGGTCAACGTTCCTGGCTCTTGAGGCTTAAGTCCTCGTCGGGGAGCTTGTTGCCCCCTGCCTATACGGCTTACACGGATAGCAAGTTGTGGCAATGTTTGTCCACGTATCACACACAAGTTTGTGTTCCCGTATAGGACATTGGGGCTGTTTGACCCCCCTGATACAGGAGGCGATATAGAGTATGGGAAACATGGTATATGTAGGTATTGATACAGGCAAAGAAACCTTTAGTGCTTGTGCACTAAATATAGAAGGAACAGAACTAATGACACCAACCAAATATGAGCATGGTAGAGAAGAATACAGAAAGTTTTTAGGGAATGCAAAAGCGATAGCCAGTGTTACTGGTGGGAGGCTTTTGTTTGGAATAGAGTCAACAGGGATTTACCATGTGCCGTTGTATGACTACCTTACGAAGAGAAACTATCAGGTGCGCGTGTTCAACGGTCTGGAATTATCCGGTATGCGTAAAAGTAGGATACGTAAGACAAAAACAGACGCTATAGATGCAAGGTTAATCGCAGGGTATCTGTTGATGTGTTTTGATAAGGATAAGAGGAGTCCATTACCGCTTGAGTTAAGAAATCTGAGAGAGTTCTGCAGAATAAAGAAAAGGTTAACGAGAAACCTTACAAGGATAAAGAATCAACTGATAAGAGATTTAGATCTGATATTTCCAGGGTTTACAGGGATATTTTCTGACATGCTTGGTAAATCGTGTTTAGAACTTCTAGAAGAAGCATGTACGCCTAAAGAAATTATAGGTATGTCGAAAGAAAAATTACGGAAATATGTGTCTGAGAAACATGCAGTGAAACTTAAAATAGCAGCAGCGAAAACAACGTCAGTGAGTAGTTTTGATGAATCTGTAGTGTTTGAGATAGGTAGTTTGTGTAGGCAAGCAAGATGTTTACTTGATGAGCTGTCCGGGGTGAAAAAGGAAATAGATAGTGAGTATTCGCAGATAAAAACACCGTTGCAGAGTATTCCTTGTATAGGCCCAGGCACTGGTCCTGTGATACTTGCAGAGATAGGTGATGTAAAAAACTTTGATCATCCTAAAAGGATAGTGGGTTTTGCAGGGATAGATCCTGTGATAAAAGAATCAGGTAAATCCAGAAAGGAGTGTCGTATATCAAAAAGGGGTTCAGCGTCATTGCGGTGTGCGTTGTATCAGGCAGCTTTTGCAGGGATTACTTGTAATCCGGTAATTAAAGCATTTTATAGGAAAAAGCGTTCTGAGGGGAAAACTCATAGGGATGCTGTTGTTTGTTGTGCAAGGAAGCTCTGTTACATTATCTATTCTGTCTTAAGTAATAACCGGGTGTTCTATGTTCCATCCCATATTATCGCTTCAAATGCTCAAATGAGCAAGCAGGGTTAGGGATTTCTTTTTTCTTAATCCAACGTGTAGTGAGTTCTAGAGAAAAAGAATAAAATTACGCAAAAAATAATAGGAGTAAGGAGTCGTTTTACTCGTCTTTATTTAGCGGATGCTATCTTTCTATCCCTATCGTGAGCCCGCAATAGTAAACTTTAATAGCAAGCTCCCCGCCATGCAGCCAAAGTTGATAATTTCTCCCTTGTAATATTCTAGGGGTTATACCGAGCCTCGTTAGTAAATATTGAATCCCATAAGCAAGCTCTTCGCTAGCAGTTGTACATGAAATTGAGATGCTTTTAAAAACTTTTTTCCTCCCACCAGAATATCTAGCATGACTGTCGCCAACGAAATAAGAGTCTAATAAGTTCATAATAAACTTCTGTGGCATTGCGTAAACAAAATTAGGAATTCTTTTTTTATAGCAGTTAGAACCTGCGGCTAAAATCTTATTAAAAAGCAACGATAGAATCTCACTTCTGGCGTACACTCTAATGCAGCTATCTTTCCCAAGATATTTTGATATGCGAGTGTCTGCCGTAACGCCAAATACTATTTTTATAAGATGCTTTGTTTGGTTTGCCAACCCCTTTTCCTTTATCCCAAAACAAAATTCAACTATGCCCTTAGATGTATATCCTTCTGATAAGTAGTAGCCGAGAAGTGTAGCTAATTCTGGGCTAATTTTTATAATAGCATATAGTCTATTTTTCCTGCTGCCATATTTTGCGCCTATTTTTAACTTCTTCTGCCTTCGCTTGCTGTCTTCTAGTTTTAGATATACCCAAAGAGGTAATGAGTCGGCTCTTCGCCAGTTATCAATTAGATACTCCGGAATTTTAAGTAATTTTGCTAACTCAGATCTTGATTGTTTGTATAGGAGCTCTTTAGCATTATACACTGATATTTTTTCAACACCTAACTTTTGAAACTCTTCAATTAAATCGATTTCCTTAAGTGATTGAAGTTTAGGTCTTGGAATGTTCTTAGCAACTGGGATATAATCTCCTTTTTTCAGATATCTAGCGGGTTTCGTAGTAAAACAACTTTTTTCTAACACGATCATTGGGTGATCCAAGGTGACATGGATGGCCCTCCCATTCTCAGTTTCTATTTCCAAGATTTTACTGCTACCGCGCCTCCTCATTATTTTGCTTACGGGAGTATACATAATCCTTAAAGATTTTGGGTCAAAAGACGCAATTTTTATTTCATGTTTAGGTTTTGCCCAAATGATATCTTTAGAATGAATAATCATATCAGACTCCTTAAACTCTTTATCTATCAACTCACCAATGGGTTGGATAGAAGGAACACCTCTCACAATAGCAAACATACGCTCAAAAGATGGTAGGCAGGCACCATAAAAAACAGCAAGATTCCTGTGAGGATAACATAAATCCCTGTTTGAGCAGAAGTTCATTGAAACACAGTTCGTGGGCAAAACGTCATAGTAGCATTCAACAACAGCATTCTCATCAACCCTGCTTTTGATTTTACCATGAACGTTTGTCCTAATACCACAGTAGCCCACATCATTTTCTGGGATTCTGCAATTGTTCACACACAAACCACATGGAACACCATCCATGGGAGGCTTATTACGGAAAATGCCAGAGCATTTTCCTAATATTTCAGGAAAAGCCTCTTGGCTTTTCCGTGAAATAACAGGGAGAGCAAAACTTTTCCTGGACATGGTATGCGCATTCTCAACAAAAGGCAGAGCCTCATCCCACTTATCCCTGATGCATTCTAAGCATACCTTCAACGTCTTTGATATTTCCTCAGATTCTTTGTCGCAAATTTTGCATCTGGACATATTTGGTGAAACAGCGGAGTTTTTCTTAAAGTTTGGCATGAAAACTATTTAAACGCCTAATCATTTTTCATTACAATGAAAAAGTTCCAAGTAGCCATTATCGGCGGCGGTGTTATCGGTTCTTCAATAGCCAGAGAATTATCAAGGTACGATGTCAGCGTGGTTGTTTTTGAATCTGGAAGCGATGTTGCATCACAGGCCAGCAAGGCAAACAGTGGGGTTATACACAGCGGAATAAACTCTCCACCTTACTCACTCAAGGCTCGTTTATGTGTGGAGGGAAACAGGATGTTTCAATCGCTTGCCGGGGAGCTTGGGGTTCCTGTGAAATGGGTCGGAAAATTTGTTGTGGCAGGGAATGAAGATGAGATTGCTGAACTTGAACATCTCAAGAGAGTTGGAGAAAGCAACGGCGTTCCCGGGCTTGAGATACTGGATGAGGCAGGGGTGAAAAAAAAGGAAAAAAACATATCATGCAGGGGTGCGCTCTGGGTGCCAACAGCAGGGATCACATCCCCCTATCAGCTCACGATTGCACTGGCTGAAAATGCTGCTGAAAACAATGTGAAATTCCTGCTGGAAACAAAAGTCATTGGTTTAAAAAAACAGGCTCAGAAATTTTTTGTAAACACAACCAAGGGGGGGTTCCTGGCAGATGTGGTTGTAAATGCGGCAGGGGTGTTCTGCCGCGATATTGTTGCAATGCTGGAGGAGCCGGATTTCAATGTTTACCCGTGCAGAGGAGAGTATCTGGTTCTGGATAAATCATACAGCTGGCTGGTCAGGTCGATGGTATACCCTGTTCCGCCCAAACATACGGGTGTTCTGGGCATCCACATCACACCCACTATTGAGGGTAACATACTGCTGGGTCCAAGTGCTGAATTTATAAATGAGGATGAGGACACTCGGACTACTAGAGAGGCGATGATTTCTCTGCTGAAGCATGCAAAAGAAATGGTCCCTGTGGTCCCAGATAATGCTGTCATAAATGCTTATTCTGGTATCAGGTCAAAGCTTGCCTCTGCTGAAAACGGTGGCTGGGCTGATTTCAGAATAGAGGAAAGCAGAAACACACCAGGGCTGATAAACATCCTGGGAATAGAGTCCCCTGGGTTAACTGCAGCGCCGGCAATTGCTAAAGAGGCGATAGGGATAATTGCAGGGTTAATAGTGTTGAAAGAGAAAGGCAGTTTCAAATCAAACCGGGCCAGAGTCAATCGTTTTTCCGGGCTGTTAGAAACTGAGCGGGCAAAAATGATTGAAAAGGATAGTAAATGGGGCAGGGTTGTATGCAGATGTGAGCAGGTAACAGAGCGGGAGGTGACTGATGCTCTTTCCAACCCATTGGGTGCACGAACACTGTCTTCTGTTAAATACCGCTGCAGGGCAGGCATGGGGCGCTGTCAGGGGGGTTTCTGCACACCGCATATTGTCAGGATAATGAAAGATAACTTTGGGATGGATGTAATTGATATCAAACTCAAATCCCCAAACTCAACACTTTTTACCGGCAGGGTCAGGGAGGTGCGCGAGCATGGTTGAGCATTTAGTGGATGTGGCGGTTATTGGTGGTGGTCCTGCAGGGTTGGCAGCAGCCGTATCTGCTGGAGAACATGGGGCTGAGCAGGTGGTTGTTATAGAACGAAACAGCTGGCTTGGTGGTATTCTACCGCAGTGCATACATGATGGTTTCGGTGTTGAGGAAACCGGCAAATCTCTAACAGGGCCGGAGTACGCAGAGCAGTACATTAATATGGCACTGCAGAAGAATATTCAGATAATGCTGGAAACAATGGTTATTGAACTCAGAGAAAACCGTGAAATTGTAGCAGTGAACAGCAACGGCTTGCATAACATTAAAGCAAAAAGTGTTGTCCTGGCCATGGGGTGCAGGGAAAGGACAAGATGGGGTGCGATGATTCCTGGGACACGCCCGAGCGGGATATACACTGCAGGTGTGGCGCAGACATTTATCAACCTCCAAAACATAATGGTTGGGCGGAAGGTGGTTATAGTTGGCTCCGGGGATGTAGGACTCATAATGGCGAGGCGGTTGAAGCTGGAGGGTGCTGAGGTTGTTGCTGTGGTCGAAATCCTGCCATATCCAAGCGGGCTGTTAAGGAATGTTGTTCAGTGCCTGGAGGATTATGACATACCACTCCTTCTAAATCATACCGTAACAAATATTGAGGGTAAGGAGAGAGTAGAGGAGGTAACTATCTCGCAGGTGGATGGGAACATGAAACCAATCCTTGGTACAGAGAAACAAATCAAATGCGACACACTTCTTCTTTCACTTGGTCTCATACCTGAGAATGAACTGTCCAGAATGGCCATGGTGGAGATAGATGACAGAACAGGTGGTCCATCAGTAAACCAGGAACTGGAAACAAGTGTCCCCGGGATATTCGCATGCGGCAACTGCCTCCATGTTCATGACACTGTTGACATGCTTTCTGTTGAAGCAAAGAAAGCTGGAAAAAGTGCGGTAGAATGCATTACAAATACTGGCCGCAAACAATACGAAACTGTTATTCACGTGGTACCTGGGGAAGGGGTTAGATATGTTGTTCCACAAAGGATTAATAGGCCTGGAAAGGTGGAGTTGATGTTAAGGGCAAAAAAACCTATGGAGCCCGTAGTGCTGCAAGTAACTGCTGGTAAAAGAATTATTCTAACAAAAAAGTTGCGGTGTGCGACCCCTTCCAGTATGATTAAAATAGGCATTGTTATCCCCCCTAGAGTATTTGCATCCAGGGCTGCATTGGAGGTGAGGCTCATTGGCTGAGAAAAAGAAAACCATCTGCATCATCTGTCCAATTGGATGCAGGATGCAGGTGAAAATGCATGGAAAGCAAATCGAGATTATAGAAGGAAACAAGTGCAAAAAAGGTGCGGAATATGCACAGGAGGAGGTATTAAATCCCAGGCGGGTGCTGACAAGTTCTGTGCTCATTCTTGGTGGTGAACTGCCAATTGTTAGCGTGAAAACTTTGGCTCCTATCCCAAAGGAAAAAGTATTTGATGCGCTGGCTGAGATTAAGAGGACCGTGGTCAACGCCCCTGTCAGGTCAGGGGATGTAATAATCAAAAATGTAGCTGATACTGGCATAAACATTGTCGCTACCAAGGCAGTTCCAAGAAAAAATATGAGTTTATAAAATCCTGGGCACGGTTATACTTCCATCCATTAAAAACAGAACCTTAGCATCAGAGCCTTTTATTTTCAATGCCTTGTCTACTGCTTCCTGAATATTATGAAAAGGCTTTATAAACACACTATTCATTGTTTCATCTGGCAGGTCTGTTACCCCCCACATCTCAGCCCAGGTTGCTATCTCTGCCATCCTGGCTGCCTTATGATAACCGAGTTTATAATCCTTATCAATTGTTTCCAGCATCTCTTCAGGGGTTTTATAACTCGAGAGCAGTTTAAAGAAAACAGGGTCTCCAATACCTGTCCTGCACTTTGAAACCATAATTAGGATACCACCATCCTTTAATGCAAGCTTGCCATTCTCCAGTGCCTTCTGGGACTGGTATAAATCAACATCCATTGGATAAGGGGCAACTGACACGACTATATCTGCCTTTTCTTTTATCTTCACACAGAACACATCATTTGCCTTGGATATGGCAGCAAGGAACGAATCATGTATATGACCAGCGGTTGCAGCATAGATTCTGCGCTCCCTGTCAAGCACTGTTTGAATGGAGAATATCTCTTTATCCTTGATGGTTTTCAGGGCATCTATCATATCCTCATGCACCGGGTTTCCCTCCAATGCGAGTGCCCTGGCCTCAGGTCTCAGGGCATACCTATGGTTTTGCTCTATGGTTTTATAAGAGGCGATTCCTGGGAGAAAAGATTTTCTGCCACCCGTATACCCGGCAAAATAATGTGGCTCAACCGAGCCTACAGGAACAAGTTTATGTGCCTCAACCCCCATCTTGTTCACCCACATCTCGGTCCCATTCTTTGAAGTTCCTATATAAACCATATCTTCATTCTTCTTTGAGTTATGTACATAGATTCTATCTTTAAATTCCTCGTAATATTTACCAAGTATGAACTGGAACTCCTCCTCTGTCGGGGCTCGATGAACGCCTGTGGCAACTATAAATTTAATATTTTTATTTTTTATTTTATCATAAACTACATCTATTACCCTTGCAGTTGGTGTCGGGCGCGTAGCATCGTTTACTATAAACAATAAATCTTTTGCGTTCGCTATAAATTGATCAAAGGTTTCTGAGTTCACTGGGTGGCTGAGCGCGCGTTGAACTATGTTTTTTTCGTCACCGCTCTCTACTGGGTTGGGATGAACAATTTGTGATACATTCTTTTCGTCAATGTCCACCGCTATGTGCTCCCTGCCGTACGGCACTTGAATCCGCATTTTTCCCTCCACTATTTTCAACAACTTTGTAACCGTATCTACCTGATGATTATTATTTTTTGTTGTATGGAAAGTATGACTTTCCATCCACTCAAAAATTTATTTCATAAATTTTTTCGCCACAATGTTTATTAGGAAGAAACACTGATTATGTTGTATGGTTGTCAGAACGTTCAAAACATACTGCCCTAAAAAGGCAAAAGAGGTAACAAGCACTGAATGCAATTCGTGCGAGGAGAGAATATCATTTGGTGAGCTTCATTCAAATGTGGTGTGCAAGCTTGGAAAGGACCCAAGGGAAATAGATGCCATGGAGATGCTGAGGCAGCTTAAAAGAAAGAGTGTGTGGGAATAAATTATTTCTTGGATTTTGACATAAATTTGAGTTAATGTTCTCCTATCACTACGCCTATGCTTGACCGTCTCATTCCTTTATTTCTCATGTCTTTTCCTAAACCCTTAATCTCCTCAATATATTTTTTTGATACACCATAACTATTCATTAATGTAACAATTCCTTCGATGCTCTCGTCTACTTTCTGGGGTGGTATCCTATTTTTTTCTCTAAATTTTTCACAAACCACAATCCCCAAGCTGCATTTTTCCATCAGTTTTTTCCAATACATAATTTCTTGATGATCCTCAAATTTACCAATACTATGCATTGCCTTAGACCACACATCATCATATCTTTTGTTAACAGGTTCTTGACCAGGCATTGGCTCAACTATCATAACCTTTTTAGAAACCCTGGCCATTTCTGAAACAACATTCAAATGCAATCTTGGATTAATTTCATGAAGAGTGAAAAAAGCAACTGACAAATCAAAAACAGAGTTTTTAAAAGGCAAATGGGGTGCATTACACTGAACCAACTTATCAAGATTTTTTTGTTTAATCAAATTATTTAAATCAAAATCTACTGCCACAACCTTAGCACCTAGTTCAATGAGTTTTCTGGTAGAGAGGCCTTTATCGCCAACGCCTATATCAAGCGCTAATCCTTTTTCTATCTTTGGAAGAGCCCATATTTTTTGCTCTATCATCTTCTGCTCTTTTTCATATTCAGAAATCTTCATTTTATAATCATCTCATTATTCTTTTAATAATACCCGGAATTTTGTCCAGTCTGTCAGTGATGAAATCAGGAGAACCCCTTGAGATATCTGTCAAACTCCGCAACATGGAATTTCCTCGTAAAATTCTTACCGAAAAACCTTCGGTTGCGGAGTTTGTATGACTGTCTGAAAAAAATATTGTTTTCATCCCGACATTTTTTCCTCCTGCAATGTCCCTGTCTATTTTATCACCAACATAAATTGATTCGTTTCCAGTACATTCTGCTTTCTTTAGCGCTGTGTTGAATATTCTCTTATCAGGCTTCCGATAACCAACCTCTTCAGATGTTGTAATAGAATCAAAAATATTCTTGATGTTTAATGCTTTCAGTTGGTTATAAAGGTAATCGCTGTCAATATCAGAAATCATTCCAAGATGAAAACTGTTCTTTTTAACCCATGACAGTACCTCAACAGCGCCAGGATAAAGGCGCACATGTTTCCTGTGCATTTTCAGGTACTCATCCCAAAACCATTCGTAATCCGGTTTTTTGTTTTTCAATATTTTCATGAACGCATTCATTATATTTTCTCTCCCAAAATTCTTCCTGTACTCCACCGGTGTCGGGTAGGAATGAGTATGTCCCCTGTAGTTCTTTAACAATTTTTCCACAGGTTCATTCAAACCATATCTGTTTTTCACAGATTCCATTAAATGATAATGCGCTGACTCATCACTTTCAACACTTATTAGCGTTCCGCCGAAATCAAAGAAAACCGCCTTGAGCATAACAGGAAATTGGCATAGGATGATGATAAAATTTTCCAAGCTATAATGTTTTTAACTCTTCCTCCACTTCCTTAATCTTTTCTATGTTGTCTAACTGTTTGTATGTTGTTAAAGCATGACCGAAGTATTCTTTTGCCTTATTTCTTTCCCCTTTCGACTTGTGCATTTTCCCATACTCAAAGTATATCTGGGATAAAAACTCGATGTCTTTGTTTTCTTCAGCCATGCTCATAGACCTTTTGAAATGCGATGTTGCCAGCTCCCATTTTTTTCTGTTTCTGTGTATTATACCGTAGTTCAAATGGCATTGTGTAAGCATCCTTTTTTCATCAAGGCGTTCAAAAATCTTTAATGCCTTATCTGTGTAATCTATTGCTTTATCCAGCATCCCTTTCCTTGTATATCCCTCTGCTGCATTGCTCATCCCGTAACCGGTCATTCTCACATCACCAATTTCATTGCTGATTTTTATACATTTCTCATACCATTCTATTGACCTGTCAATATCTTTCTTTCCATCATAAACTGCGCCAAGGTTGTTATATATTTTTGCAATTTCATGTTTGTCCCCTGTTTTGTCTGCAGCGTCAAGCGCTTTCATCATTATTTCAATACCTTTATCATATCCTCCTTTCGACCAGTATGCAACACCCATTGTTCTGTATGTTTTTACCATCAGTGATATGTCACCAATCTTCTGGCAGAAGTCAAGGCATAGTTTAAAGTTGTTCATTGCGTCATCAATCTTTCCTTTGCGCAGATGCACGACCCCCATCCCGTAGTATGCATCCGCTGCACCGTGAACATCGTTGATTTTCTTTGAAATTTTTAAAGCATGGTTTAGATTTTTTAGCGCTTCATCATATTTCCCCCTTGGAAAACAGATTTTTGCTATACCAAGGTATGCCTCAACACTCTCCTTTTCATCACCAGCAGCAAATTCCAGTAATAGTTTGTAATACCTCAATGAGTCATCCCATTTTCCCATGACCTCAGAGGCTTTTCCTTTAAGGAGCAATATGGGTAAACGCTGTTTTTGAAACTGTTTTTCATCAAGTTCTTTTAATATATGCATAAACCCCTCTGCATACCCTGATTTTATGATACTAAAACCGTTTTCAACAGCAGTTTCTCCAGCCTTTTCGTTGTTTTCTGCTTTAAGAAGATGGTGCATGTATTCAATTCTAGCATCTTCACCTTTCTCATTTTCATAGTATTCTGCCGCAATGCCATGATAATATTTTTTATGTTTTAGGTTCAGTCTGCTGTAGCAGAAATCCCTGAGAATCTCGTGGATGCCATAAATGTTGTCCAGTCTTTGAAGCAATGATTTTTCTGTAAGACTGTCTATTGTGTCATAATCTATGTCCTCGACAAGCAATGCCCTTGGATAAAAAGGGTACCTGAACACTGATGCAATTTCAAGCACCTTCCTCTCAGGTTCATTTAGTCTTTTAAAGATTTCATCCCTCAAAAACTCCTCAGCCTCAATTGCTGTTTCTGGTGATATCAGTTCCAGCATAAGTGGATGTCCTTTTGTCAAAGAATAAAGTTTATCCAAATCTTTTTTTATTCCTCTGTGCATAAGCAGTTTTTCACTGCTTCTTTTATCAAGCTCCTTTAATTTCATTTCCAATATATTTTTTTTCACAACAGCATCCTTCCTGCCGTAAAATGATGGAATACTCCTGCCTATTACAATTGTTTTTGAACCTGTTCCCAGCTCCTTAAACGAGGAGAAGAAATCAACCACTCTTTTGTTTGCATTTTCAAAATTGTCAAACACAAGTAGCATGTTTTCATTCATTTCCTCCTCCAAAAGTATCATTATTTCCTCAATTTTAACCTCCCAGATTTCCATGTAACTCCTCAGTTTTTCCTTCCCAATTTTTGAAAGAAACTTTGACAGCTTTGCAAGCATGCCTTCCAGTGTGCTGAAAGGATAAAACCTGTGCCAGAAAACATTTCCTTTACATCCTTCTAAAACCTTTGACACAACAGCAGTCTTGCCAACACCCGCGATGCCTTTGATAACAAGAATCCCTGCCCCTGACTCTATGAAGTTTGATATTTCCTTTAACTCTTCTTCCCTTCCAACAAAATATTTAACCTCAGGTTTTCTCTCAGAAAAATTAACCTCTTTTTTAATCTCAAGAACATCCTCCAAATCAAGAAAATCATCAGGCAGAATATGTTTCAACACGTTTGTATGATTTATTTCCATTTTTCCTTTAGATTTTTTTTTCAGATAATCAACTACTTCTCCTATTTTCATCTCTCTAATCCTGTTTTTCTCCCTAACATTTAAGGTTTTTTTATCAACTTCCTTTTTTAATTCCTTTGCTTTCATAATACCATCGGATGTAAGGAAATAAAAACTTCTGAATCTGCCTGTCTCAAGGAGATGAAAACGCTTTTCCTCAATTAATCCCTCTTTTTTAAGAAGTTTTAATCCCTCTGAAACAAGCCTGTGTGAAATATTTCCCTCCTCCTCCATCCCAGACTGGGAGAAAACAAGCACGGGTTTTGAAGAAAGCTGCTCGTTTATGTGATCATGCAAAAGAATAAGGATTTTCTCCCTGCCAGAGAGCTTGAGCATAAAAGTAAAACAGCATTTCTGCATAAAAAGGTTTCAGGGTAACATTAGGGTAACATTAGGGTAACATCAGGGTTCATGCTTATATAACCCAAATTACAAAGTAGTTTCCGGTGATGAAAATGCAGAACATAAATAAAAAAACGGAACAGGATATTGCCAGAGAGGCTGTTTGGATAGCATCCCTTGTCTGGGAAATGCAGCACAACACAGACCCCAGAATCCATGTTTATACAGGGGTGATGATATGAACAGTGAACCTGTTTATGCGCAAATAATGAGGGAAAGAAAACATCAGAAAACATGGGCCGGTATTGTGGTTTTTTTCGTTGTGCTCTGGGTAGTCATGACACTGGTTGCACTTTACACATGGAGCTCTGGTTTCATGACCGCAACTTCTGGTGGTGCGGGTGCGCCAACCTGGTACAAGCAGGAGGTACCTGCTGAGCCTAAAAGCATGGTGATAGGGGCTGTGCTTGACTGCGGGTATGTGAGAATAGAGGATAAGCAAGTACCTATATATACCCTGCATTACAATGCCGAATTTATATACAGAAATACAAATACTGAAAAAGCGTATATTCCTCTGCCCAGCGGCTCTGTTGAAAACCTTGCTGTGAAGCTAAATAATGTTTTAATCCAGCCAAATATTCAGTCACACAAAATAGTGCTGGACCTGCCTGCCGGTGAGAACACTGTGTATATATCATATACTACAAGAGGCTCATACGAGTATTCCCATTCAGTGCCAAAGGACAGACTCATGGAAAAGTTTTACATGAAACTTGAAATTAAAAATATAAAATACGATAGAAATTTACCAAGCGAATGCCTAGAGCCTGATAAAGAGTACATATCAGATGGGAATACTGTGTTTGAGTGGGATAAAAAGGATGCTGTTCTCAGGAAGGAGATAATAGTCGAACTACCTGAATGGAAAAACCCGTTTGACACGTATTTATCACTGCTCCCTTGGATATTCCTCCTGTTATTCCTCCTTGGTTTGTTCTACTATGAGGCATTCAGGAGAACAAATATGCAGTTGAACATTGAATCCTTTGGATTCCTGATAGTGCCGTTCATACTACTGATGCTCTCAGTACCTGCCCTTGTTGTTTACATAGATGTGGAATATGCTGTAGGTTTTTCCATAATATTTGCTGTTGCAGCAATGTTTGTGATAAAGAAAAAGGTTCTCATGGTAACAAAAGCATTCCTTGATATTTTCCTCCTTCCCGCACTTGCATTAATTTCTGTCTGCACGTTTGTTACTGTTTCAGCACCATACGGCGGAACAATTGGAATAATATGCATTATCTTATCAGTCCTAGTCGGTGTTAAATTCTTCAAGGAGAATAAGGGCCCAAAGGAAAAAATATCCATTGACAGCATCCTGACAAAAATCCAGTCATTGTCCGATGAAAAAAAACAGGTTGAAACAGTGCTGGAAAATGAGAGAAAGGAAAAGGAGCTCCTGAAAGAAAGAATAAAGAAAGGCGTGTTCGCAAAAAATTTCTGCCTCTACTGCAAATCCATTGTGAAACCAGATTTTGACTTCTGCCCAAAATGCGGAAAGGAGATAAAGTACATAGAAAAATGTGAAAAATGCGGCTCACTTGTTCATTCTGAAATCGGCTTATACTGCCCTAACTGCGGTGAACCTTTAAAGAAAGGGTTAAATGCAGGTATGAACCTTGCTTTTATGGAGGGAGACTATGGCAGAGCTGGAGAAATGTAAGTACAGGGTCATAGGTGTGAAAGGCATATTCTGCTCAGGCGGAAGTACCGAGAAAGAAATGGTTGATGTGAAAACCTGCTCCACATGCATGATTCCTTCACTGGCAGAAGAAATAAACTGTGTTTTCCTTGATGCAAGAAGAATCATGGAAAGCACGCTTCCCGGCGTTGTCAGGGAAATGCACAGCTACCATATGACATGTGCGCTCGGCAATGAATTGAAACTCACAAACAAGGGGATTTGCATGAAATGCCCTAACAGACGCAAGGCTGTACAGCCTGATATTAGATCAGACTTTGTGGGAAGAGGAAACGAACTTGCGGAACTAAAAAAATATCTGGGGCTCATGCTCAGCCACAATGGAAACACTGTAATGGTAAGCGGTGAGCTTGGTGCTGGAAAAACAAGGCTTGTTAATGAGCTGAAAAAATATGCTATTATGCGCAATGTAAGATTTTTGAATGGCAGAGCTCTTTATGCTGAGAAGCTGACACCCTACCTTCCGTTTAAGGAAATACTCAGGGCATATGTTGATGAAATGAAAAAATCTGGGAGCACCTCAGCAATCAATGATATTCTATCTGCAGGAGAAATATCTGAGCTTTTACCTCTGGGTTTGCCGTCAGGCTCTGCTTTAAAAACAAAGGATGTTCAAATTGGAAGGGAAAGAATGTTTGAGGCTTTCTACAATGCTATCGTAAAAATGGCTGAGGAAAAACCATTGATACTGTTTGTGGATGACCTGCAGTATGCTGATACTGCCTCACTGCATCTTCTTCACTACCTTTCAAGAAACATTAAGAACAGCAGAATCATGCTCATAGGCGCATATCGTCCTGAGGAGATAGTAAATGCTGATAACCCGCTTTCTGAGACTCTTGGGAGAATGGATACTGAGCGTTTGTATCATACCATAGAAGTAAAGAGACTCAATGTAGATGATGTGAAGGAAATGATAGGCTCTATAACTGACAAGGGTGTAGATGATGATTTCATAGATTTCATTTACGATAAAACAAACGGCAACCCTTTGTTTGTTGAGGAAATCATTAAATCCTCTGATAAAATGCAAAAAACACCTGACACAATAACGGATTTGATTAACAGGAGAATCGAGAGGTTAGGTCAAGAGGTCATAAATGTACTATCATATGCCGCAGTAATAGGTAGCAAATTCTCCTATGATACACTGCGGGATGCATCCAGTATTGATGAGGAAAAAATTGTTGGAATTCTAGAGTCTTTAATAAAACTTAGAGTAATATATGAGGAGCCTACCATTCTAGGGCTTTACTATTTTAATCCCCCTATAATAAAAGAGGTTGTGTATACTGGTTTGAGTGAAAAAAGGGCAGAGCTGCTGCATAAAAGGGTTGGGGGCGCACTTGAATCCTGCAGGGAGAAAAACCTTGGCGTTCTTGCGTACCATTTTTCAAAAGCAAGGGAATATGGGAAGGCACTGCATTATTCTGAATCTGCTGGGGACAAAGCAGTTTTGTCGTTTGCTCCGAATGAGGCAATGAAGTACTATGAAACAGCATTAAACTCATTTGAAAAACTTGACGGAAAAACCTCTGAAAAAACAGGACTGCTGAGCAAGCTAGGGCAGGTGTATTTCACGGTTGGGGAATTTGATAAATCAATAGAAACATATGAAAAACAGATAGCACTCTGCATAAGCTCGGATGACAAAAAACCTTTGGCAAAAGCATACAGAGCGGTTGGTGAAATCCATGCCATAAGGGAGGAATGGAAAAAATCATTGGAGTACTACAGTGCAGGCATGCAGGTCTCTGAAAAAATAAAAGACACACTTGGCATGGCTGAGGCGAAGAGGGGGATAGGGATGGTTTACTGCAGGGCAGGCAAATACAATGAGGCGCTACTGTGGCTTAAACAGAGCCTGAACAACAATGAGCCCTCGCTTACGGCGCACATCAGGATGGACATTGGAACGGTTTACTGGTACCTTGGAAGGTATGAGGAGGCTGTTGAAAACTATGAAAGAAGTCTGAAATATTTTGAGGAAAAAAACAACAAGCCCATGGTTTTGAGGGCTATGATAAACACTGGTGTGGTGTACACAAAAAAGGGTGAGCCAGAAAAGGCAATCGCCTGCTATGAGAAGGCTGCTGGGCTGTCAAAAACAACTGGTGAGCTCAGGCTTAATGGTTATGCGCTGTCAAATGCTGCGGAGGAACTTATCAAAACAGGAAATATAGAAAAGGCGCTGGATTATTCTAAAAAATCAATGGAAATATTTGAAAAAATAGGCGAGAAGCACATGATTGCAAACACACACATGGTTTACGGCATCGCATACAAATGCAGAAAGGAATGGGGAAAATCAGAGGAGCATTTCAGAAAAGGAATCCAGACAGCAGAGGAAGCGCATGATTTGGATATGCTCTCCCAGAATTACATGCAGTATGCCCTCATGCATAAAGAAAAAGGCGACATTAAGAATGCATTAAAATGTTTTCAGAAAACAGTGGAAACATGCAAAAAACTTGGAAGCAGGGAGCTGATGGAAAAAGCAGAAAAGGAAATTGAAAAACTGGGATGTGAATAACATGAGTAAGAAAAGGAAAATGATGATAGGGGTTGCGGTGGTGGTAGCAGGGATTTTGATAGGGGGTGTTATTTATATCTGTTGGAAATAACACTACCTGGGAAGGGACTCTCACTCTTGCAGAAGATCAGGCTGTGTTTGAGTGGACCATAAAATCTGTCAAAGTTGGAAATTGGTCAATGTTCGTAGAAATAGATTGGAACTATACTTGCTCCAAGTTAAACCCAGACGATCCTCGATACACAGGGCACCATTATGAAAAATCTCACGCTCTGGATATATCGGTTTCAGAAAACTCTGCATACATAAATGAAACACCCTTCCTATAATATAAACCATCTACACAACAAGAATTCAACGAAACATGCACACCAGCACCACAATCACCTATAGTAGTTGTTGTAGTGGCGCTAACCTCAATCATCGGAATAACTATGTTATTAAAGAGAAAAAAGAAGGGATAAAAAAACTTAGTCCACTTTCTCAACCCTGACAACACTCCCGGGAACAACATTTTTCAGTATAGAAATATTTCCTGTTATTTTTGCAAAAACATTCACTGGGGAATATGCTTTTGTTTTTTCATTTGTGCTTGCTGGTGTTTTACCAAAAAATACGCAGATGCACCTGCCCTCAGGCCAGTATGCCACATCACCAATTTCAACCTTTTCCTGCGCATTTTCCTCCCCCATTTTCACTGTCGTCCCAAAATATATTTCATCATCCCATGTGTTTATCCTGCTTTGAAGAGGCAGCGCATCCCAGACTGCATTTGCAGTTTTCGGGTTTTTATCAATGAGCTCAGCAGTTATTTGTTTCCCTTCCATGATGAATCTTATTTTCCTCATCCAAAAGAGCATCCACTCAGGTTTTTATGAAGTTTTGCATTATCCTCAGAGAAATATTTTTAATATGGCATATCTATACCCAGTCTGGTGATTTAAATGAAAGTAGGAAATGCAGCGCCTCTTGGTTTAATGGGTTTCGGGATGACAACAGTGTTGTTGAATCTGCATAACGCAGGGTTTTTTGCTCTTGGCAGCATGATTCTTGCCATGGGGATATTCTACGGTGGTCTTGCGCAGGTTATTGCAGGAATACTGGAATTTAGAAAGGGAAACACTTTTGCCACAACAGCCTTCTGCTCCTATGGTTTGTTCTGGCTGAGCCTTGTAGCGCTTATCCTCCTACCATATAGAGGTTTAACCACTGCTTCTGAGAAAACTGCGATGGCATCATACTTCTTCATGTGGGGGCTCTTCACATTTGTTATGTTTTTCGGAACACTGAAAACAAACAGGGCACTTCAGTTTGTATTCATGAGTCTCGCAATACTTTTCTTCCTTCTAACAGGTGCGCAGTTTATTCCTGCCCTCACAAAAATAGCAGGATACGAAGGAATAATATGCGGTTTTTCTGCGATTTATCTTGCGCTTGCTGAGGTTGTGAATGAGATGCACCAGAAAACTGTGATGCCAATCTTTCCTGTTAAACAGTAGGACTGTTAATGAAAATAAAAACACTGACACAGGATGATTACGATATAATTATTGACCTGTGGAAAAGAGCAGGTTTATCATACAGACCGAATGGAAGGGATTCCAGAAACGAGGTCTGCAGGCAGATAAAAGAAAGCAATGTTTTGTTCATTGGCGTGTTTGAGAACAATGTTCTGATAGGTGTTGTGGTAGGAAGCGATGACGGAAGAAAAGGATGGATTAACAGATTAGCAGTTGAGCCAAGGCACAGGAGGAAAGGCGTAGCACAGTTTCTTATTAATGCTGTGGAGAATGCGCTCAGAAAAAGGGGAAGGAAAATAATCTGCACGCTCATAGAGGACTGGAATGAAAACTCATTGAAGCTGTTTGAAAAATGCAACTATGTTCTGCACAGGGACATATTTTATTTGAGTAAGAGGGAGAATGAGGGGGTGTGAAATCTATCCTCTGAGCCTTCACAACACCGACTTTTCCGTAAGATCCTTGGAAAAGCCTTTGGCTTTTCCAGAGGAACCGGGAAGTTTGAAGGCTCACCTGAACCCTATTCTTTTACTCAGCATTCTTGGTAGGGGCATAGGCGCATAGGGATAATCCTTTAACTCTTTTTCAACTTCTTTTTTCAGTTCATCAAGAGAATAATTTTTTATCTCGCCACTTCTTTTTCTCACAGGGAGTGTTTTTGATTTTTTTTCTTTTTCACCATAGACAATAATCATGTTTATCCATTCCTTTTCAGCGTCCCTGATTTTCCTTCCAATCTTTTCCTCCCTGTCATCAATGTCTGTTCTTGCATTCGTCTGGTCTGCTATGTCTTCACAATCCTTAAGAAACTCATCTGAAACAGGTATAATTCTTATCTGTGTCGGCGCAAGCCAGAACGGAAGATCAGGTTTTCCCCCCTTCTCAATTCTTTTAGCCTGATGCTCCAGTATTGCATACAAACACCTATCTATCCCCCCAGAGATGCTTGCGTGCAGAATCAGTGGGTATTTTTTCTCACCGTTTTTATCCACGTATGTGATATCAAACCTTTCAGAGTTTTCAACATCTATCTGAACTGTTGAAAGGGCAGAGCATTTTTTCTGGGAATCACTGATGTTGAACTCAAACTTTGCGACAAAATAGAAATATTTTTCATCCCACATCTCAACAAGCACTGGTTTGCCAATCTTTTTTGCTATCTCTGCTGCTACATCCTTGTTTTCATCATAAAAACTCCTGACAAACCTTAATACTGCCTCATATTTTAGGTTGAGGGATTCCATCCACTCTGTTGAAAGCAGAAACTGGAACATGAACTCATCCTTTGCCTGGGCCGTGTCAGCGCAGAGTGTGTGCATATCAGGCATCGTGAACGCCCTCAGCCTTTTCAGACCTGTAAGCTCACCCCTCTGCTCCCTTCTAAATGAGTAGTGTGTGAGCTCATAAAACTTTACTGGCAGTGCCCTGTATGATATTTTTGCGTCATGGGCTATTAGATACTGGCCAAAGCATGCAGCAAATCGTAGAAAGTATTCCTTTTCCTCAGACTTAACAATGTACTGCCTAGCTGGAAATTTTTCAAGATATTTACAAAGTGCGGGATGCTTGTAATCATACATTATTGGTGTTTCAACCTGCATGGCATTGTGACTTAGGCAGATGTTTGTTACATGCCTCTCCAAAAGTTTTTTTATTAACGCACCTTTTGGATACCATCTCAGGTTCCCAGGGTCTGATGCAGGTTCGTAATCCACAAACCCCATTTTCTGCATCAACTCAACATGTTTCGGCTCCTTGGAAACTGTTCTTGTACCGCCTTTTTCATATTCATAAAGAATTTTTAGCTCCTCATATTTTTTGAAATCAAATTTTTCTGCCTCTGTAAGTTTCCCATCAGGTGTAAGAACATACAGGTAGGATTTTATTTTCTTCTCAGCAGTTTCTTTTTTTTCCTCTGCTGTAATCTCCCTGGAAAGCTCTGATAAAGGATGACCTTTGCATGAGAGCTTAAAGGATTTGTACCAGCCGAATGGCGCCCTGACAGCATCATAATCCCTTAATGATTCTTCCATTTCTACTAAAATCTTTTTTGCGTTCTCAGGTGATGCAAGGGAGGATGACAGATGTGCGTAAGGATAAATCACAATCCTTTTTGTTTTTACTTTATCTGAAACATCTTTTATTTCCCTGACAGCATTTTTAACAACTGCCTCTGGGTTTTTTTCATCATCCTTCTCAACAGCAGTGAAAACAACAAGGCATTCATCAATTCTATGTTTTTTTTCCTTTACCTCCTCAGCAAACTTCAGTTTTTCCTTTGCCTCATACTCAATGTAGTCCGAGTGAATGAACAATAGTTTCATAAATGGTAAAACAGATTACCTGCTCATAAATTTATTCATATTTATCATAGCAGACGATTTCACTCAGATTCTTTCTTGGTTTTGCCTCAGGGCTTTCATCAGGAAATCCTACCGGTGTTAGTCCTACAACCCTGACATTTTTTGGTATGCCCAGGACTTCTTTGACTTTTTCCTCTTTGAAACTCCCAATCCAGCACGTCCCCAGTCCCTCAGAGGTTGCTGCAAGCATAAGATGATCAAATGCTATTCCAAGGTCAACAGGGTAAGAAGACGTGTATCCACCCATGTATGTGTAGCATTCATCCTCAAATGCACACCCGGCAATTATGATTGGCGCCTCTGCAATGAATTTCTGGTTGTTGCACGCTGGAATAAGTTTCCTTTTGATTTCCTCATCCCTCACAATGACAAACTTCCAGGGCTGCAAATTTTTTGCCGATGGTGCAAGCCTCATAGCACCCAGTATTTTTTTCAGTTTTTCCTCCGGTATCGGTGTTGATTTATATTTCCTTATACTTTTCCTGTTTTTTATTGCCTCATACACATCCATGTTATCACTCCAACAATAATTTACTGACAGTAATAAATGCGTTCTCAACATTTTCCCCTGTTTTTGCAGATGTGAAAAGATAAGGGGCTTTGAACTCTGATGCGACAGCTTTTATTTCTTTTTCATTAAAAACCTTGTTAGGCAGGTCTATTTTGTTCGCAAGGAAAACCAGTGGGATTTCACCTGTGACCTTAAAAACAGCATCTTTCCAGTTTGGTATGTTTTCAAGTGTTTCCTTCATTGTAACATCGCATACAATAATAGTTGCATCTGCACCCCTATAGTAGGTTGAATGCACTTTACCAATGCCTTTCTGCCCTTCAATATCCCATATCATCAATGTAAAATTTACATCGTGCGTCGGATAGCTTATATCTATAACCTTTTTTGTGATTTTTGCACCAATGGTGTAAAGGTATTTATCATCAAACATGTCATAAACATACCTTCTTACCAAACTTGTTTTTCCAACAGCAGGATCGCCAACAAGGCATATTTTTTTCATTAACTTTTTCATCTTTTTCACCCTAACCTCCCTTTTTATTTCTTCTATTTTCTGCCTGCATTTTTCCCCCTCATCAAACCTGCCAAGTGCAAGAAGAACCTCTGCTTTTTTATTGTAGGCATCAATGGATTCAGGATTGATTTCTACGGCTTTATCAAAACATTTTAATGCCTCATCAAACCTATGGATGTCTGAGAGCAGAAAACCTTTTGTAACCCATGCCTCCTCATTTTCAGGGTCTATCCCTGTTATGGTATCGCAGCATCTAATTGCCTCATCCTGCTTGTTTTGCATAAGCAATGCCACCTCTTTTCCTTTCCATGCTGTTATGTATTTCTCATTGATTTTTGTTGCCTTTGTAAAGCAGTTTATTGCCTCATCAATTTTCCCAAGAATAAGCAATGCATTCCCTTTTTCATTGTATGCCTCAGCGTATTTTGGGTTGAGTTTTATAGCCTTATCAAAACATTCAAGGGCATTCCCATATTTTTTTGCCTGCATAAGGAATCTACCTTTAGTCAGGAATGTTATCTCATCCTCTCCCATTTTCTCCTCTCATATCCCCCTGTTAATTGTTTTTTGGGTATTTAAAATAATGGGTTAAACACCTCTCATCACAGTATTTTTCACATATTTTTTTGCTTTTTCCACCATTTTCTCAAATATGTCTTTTCTATAAGGTGTAATGTTTCTTAGTTTTTCATCCATAGCATTTTTAGGTATAAACTGCTGCAGCACATATCTTTTTGCCCTTTTCATAGTCTTAGCAATATTTTCAACATCAGATTCATCGGTTATGCCCGGCACAACTGTTGTCCTGAACTCATACCCTATTTTAGAATTCATTATAATATCAATGCTTCTTTTAATTGATTCCATATCAACCTTTACACCGCATGCTGTGTCATATTTTTCAAATGGTGCCTTCATGTCCATGGCAATGTAGTCAACGAGTTTTTCATCAATGAGTTTTTTAATCATCCCTGGTTTACTTCCGTTTGTATCCAGCTTCACGGTAAAATCCAGTTTTTTAATCTTCTTAATAAAATCTGGTAAATCCTCATAGATTGTTGGCTCACCTCCTGTTATGCATAGCCCATCAATAAAATCTTTGTGACTTAGCAGAAATTTTTTCATTCTCTCAAAATCTACTTCCTCAAACTTCTCTGGATGCTCAATAAGTTCCCAGTTCTGACAGTAGGGACATCTGAAATTGCATCCCGGCACAAAAACTGTTGTAACAATTTTTCCATCCCAGTCAAGAAAAGACGCCTCTATCATCCCTTTAATCTTCATTTTATCATTTTTCCTAATTCTTTTTTTGCCATGAGTATGGAGTCCCATTTTTTAATCTCGTTTTCGCTGTCATCAACCAAAACAACTGCCGGTGTCCTTGTTACCTGATGAAAACTTGCCTCAGCCATGCCATCGACACTCTCCACATCATACTCCTTAACAGTTAAACCACTGTTTTTACATATCTCCTTTGCCATGACACATTTCTGGCATCCATGCTTCCAAAACAGTTTCACAAACATCAGAATAGGTTAATGTGTTATGAATTAATAAGCATTATCGTTTCCAGCACATACGGTGTTGCCGAAAGTGGCAAATGTCCCGAAGGAAAATGAAGTGGCATTTCACTCTTTCTCCCCACACAACGAAAATAGGTCACTCTGTATTCCACTTGCTACCATGTGTTTTATTGTTTTTCTCTTCTTATGAGATAAGTAGATTTCTTTCTTTTCCAATTCTAATGGATCCTGTGGGATAACAAATGCATCTTTGATCTTATCCCAATCTTTGTTTCTTACTGTTATCAGGTCATCCAGAAAAATACTGACATAGCACCCATTTATCATTGTAGGTTCTTCGACATCTAACTTTTTATTTGTTATTTCCACATACTTCGTGTCAATATCAATACCTACAAATTTCCTTCCTAACCTTTTAGCGGCAAGTGCAGTTGTTCCAGTACCAATAAATGGGTCAAGTACAATATCCCCTTCATCGCTACTCATCAGAAGTAATCTTTCAAGAAGATGGATGGGTAATTGGCAAGGATGTTCATCTCTTCTTTTTTTGTGCCTAATTCTGTGAATATCAGTCCACACATCAGATACAAGCGGCCCAAATTGATGCATCTGACTTTTTTTACCACCGTAATCCTGTAAAATATAATGGCAATTCCTGCAACGTTTATGCAACATTCTAATGTCATAAAACTTAAATTCATCAGACTTCACATAATACAAGATTCCATAGTGATTGGGTAGAAGGGTCTTCCCAAGTGGAGAACCCATTGCATCCCAAGCGATCCAATGACGAAAGATGGCAATTTCATTTAGATAAGAACCAAAATAAATCAACCATTTTGGAATATTATGAACAAGGACAGAACCCATTGGTTTGGTGATACGAACCATCTCAGTAAGCCACTTTTCGCACCAAGCGAGATATTCCTCAACCTCGTATTTGTCATAGTAGCTATTATATTTCTTTTTTAGATTAAAAGGAGGGTCAGCAAAAGTAACATCAACACTATTGTCTGGAATCTTTTTCATTATTTTCAAACAATCTCCTTGGACAATGGTATTTATCAAACTCTCAAAATATCGTTTATTTACCATGAAATGTCTCCTGTAGTAACTTTTCAAATCTTTCAAGTTCCTCCTTGCTAAATGTGAAAACGAAATCATAAGCCTCAACCATACGCCTTAAGTCGCCTCTTCTCACATACCAGCCAATCCCATCTACAAACCCAACAAAAATCACACTCGGATAATTTTTCTTCAAATAATCAGCAACGGTTTTTTCTGTCTTTGCTTTATCTCCCATTCCTGAAGCGGTGGTTACCGAATATGAACACTCAATTATTAACTTTGGCGCTGTCTTGTTGGGAACTATAAAGTCCATTGTCCTCGGAATGTTTCCCGCCTCTGGAATTCTGAACTTTCCTTTCTCAAAGGTCAGTTTATGTGACCTCAAAACTTGTTCGATTACAACCTCAGGATTTCCTTCTCTGGCGGCTTTATATGAACCCTTTGTCTTGTATCTTATAATTGTATCCACAAGAGATTCTATTGAGAAACTGAACTTTTTTATATCAAGCTTCTTAAATTCAAAAAGTGGAAGAACTTTTTTTATCACAGGAACTGTAGGTCCTCTGAAGAATAGATTTACAATTCCCTCTGCAAACTTTTTGTTCGTTTTGATGATTGATTTTATCTTATCCAGACTCCATTCGGTTTTAAAATCTTCACTAGGCCAAGACTCTTTATTAACAAGGCTGGATAAAGTTTTATCATCCATAGCCCTAACGAATGTCACTAATCTTTGCAAACTTTCTTTTGAAAAACCTGTTACGGTCAAAATTGCATCTATACCATCTTCAATCTCTATAATGTGTTCGAGTAAGACAGACTCTTTTAGCCCCTCTCTGTCTATCCTGTTTTTGAGGAGAAAAATATTCTGGGCGATTGAGGAAATATGTCCTTCGTAGTATTCTTCAAATTCTTCGTTGTAGAAATAGAAGGTATTCTTTGAGATTACGGTATTAAACTTCTCATCTAATGCAGGATAACGCATAATCATTTCACCTTCCTCAAAAATAGTATATACTCATCCTTCATAGTATTTTGTATTCCCTTTATTGGCTTTACCATTTTCTGGTCGAGGACAAACGAATGTTTTACTGCCGTTTCTTCAACTTTAGTTTCCAATCTTATCCCACCTGTCTGGATATCATTTGACCCTATTATGATTACTGCATATTTGCCGATTTTCAAAACTCGGGACATCTCGGACAAAACCTTGTCCATATCATCAAAATAATTGGCAAGTTTTTCTTTTCTGGTTTTACCTTTCAGACCGATCATTTCATCTTTGAGTTTAGATACATTGTATCCTAAATACTCTAATTGTGGTCGGTCATTCTCAGCATAATCAATTGCAAAAGAATAAGGCGGGGAGGTAATAATAGCATCTATTGAATTGTCCTCTAAGGAAAGATTTCTTGCATCGCCGATTTCAAATCTCGCGTTACCAATCTTAAGGTCGAGTTTATCTCTTGCTTGAATAAATGAATTAATTTGTACTGTGTACCTTTTTAGTACGGAAGGAAAAAGCATATCTATGCTTTTCGAGCATCTTCTTGCGTAGCCCATTGCATCTAAAAAGGCGAGTAGGGTTATTGCCTTTTCTGGTTTAAATCCATCATGACAAGAGAAATCCGCATGTAACTTTTTACTGCTTATTAGGGTTTTATAATTTTTATGCATATTGTTCAGTATCGATGACAGGAGAGCCCCATCAACTTTTAATGCTTCATACTTGACCTTACTCATTAACACGCAAAATGGGCTTTTTTCAATTCCTATAGAATTAATTCCTAAGATACTTGCTTCCACATTCAAAGTGCCACTTCCACACATAGGGTCAAGAACAATATCTTCTGTGCTAATACCTAATATATTTAGCAGTCCCTTAATAAGCTGTGGATGGAATTTACCCCGATAGGGAAAAAGTCCGTGCGTAGCATAACCTGTAGAAAAGTTACCTTCTTTGAAGTATGATTTAGTTGTTTCAGATCTTCCCTGCCAGATAAGAGGACTATTATTAGAACAGATAATGTAATGATGAGTGGGCATTCCGTCCACACGTTTAAAAAATGCTCCTCTTTGAACGACTTCATCTTTAGTAAGAAACTTACATTCATAAAAGGCAAATTCTAATTCAAAAAGTTCAGAAGTGTTTGGTAGCAATTCATATCCATCCGGCAGTAGAAGTGATGTGATTTTAGGTAAATCTGATAATGAATTAATTTTTGAGATTTCTTCAATCTGCGTATTTAAACCAAAAGTTTCTTTCATGCTTATATTTGTTCTGGTCATATATTTCTCCTTAAACCACCATTTCATATATCTATGCTGTTATGAAACTCTCAATTCCAAACCTCCCAGCCTCAAAGACACCCAAATTGTTTCAACTCGTAAACTGGGAAGTTTGCCTGTGTCTCTCCTTCAGTTCGCCGAGCTTCCCCTTGTTCCAGTTATCTATTTTTGAGAAGAAACCTGTGACCCTTGTTATGCCCTCAATGTTCATGGAGGAGCAGTATGGGCAGTTATCATAAAGTCCTCTGACAGTTTTACCGCAGCTGAGACATGATGTAAACTCGGGTGAAAAGGCTATCTGCGAGTTGAGCGTGTTTTTGAACACTTTTCTAACAAAGTTTGCAATGCTGTCAGGGTCAGGCTTTGACTCGCCAAGCCAGACATGACTCAACGCACCAGCATCAATCATTGGATGGAATAAGCCCTCGTTCTTCACCCTGTCTATGGGGTTTACTGGTGCTGAAACATTCAGGTATGTTGAGTTTGTGTAATATATCTCACCCGTGCCTTTTATTCCTTTCATCACTGTCGCAGCCTGAAGAGGATAATGCTTCATGTCCAGTTTTGCAAACCTGTATGCTGTTGATTCCGCAGGTGTCTGCTCAAGAGGCATCCTTATCCCGTACTCGTCACCGATTTCCCTCCCTCTTTTGTTCATGTATGCTATGACCTTCAACCCGAATTTCAATGAGTCCTTTGACCCGTGCATTTCCTGCCCGGTATGATACTGGACCATCTCATTCAAACCAAGTGTCCCAAGGAGGAATGTTGCCCTGTTCAGCCTGTAATACGGTTCTCCGTCCAGGTTCATTGTTAGAAGTGTGAGAGGACCCCTGTTGCCCATGCCCAGCAGTTTTGTGATAAACTCTTTTTTCTGCACATGCGCCTTCGCAGCAAGCTCAATCCTTCTGTCCAGTATTTCAAACAGTTTTTTTTCATCCCCTCCAGCCTCATAACCTATTCTCGGCAGGTTTACTGTCACGTTCTGCATGGCAGAATACCTCATTTTCCAGGGTGTTTTTGCATCATTCAGGTCTTTTTCATCAAGATTAAAGGCAAGCCTGCAGCATTCACTTATCTTGGCAGTACCGCCCCTGTCAAATACAAAATATGTGTTGCCTTTCTCTGATGCAATCTCTGAGATTTTATGCAGGAACTCATCATGCCCGTCTGTTGTGAAAAATTTTTCAGTCATGTGAACATTTGGCTTAGGGAAAAAGAACGGCCTGCCGGCAGCATCACCCTCCAGGTAAACATCAAACAGGGCGCTGACAAAACGCTGAGCTTCCTTTAGATAATCCTCATAGTTTTTCCCTGTGAAAACGCCTCCGGGGCCTATGGCGGGCACGCCAACAAAATGCTCAGGCACCTCCCAGTAAAGGTTCAGGTCACTGAAAATGCTCTGCCCTCCCCTTGCAACAGCCTGCTGAGCAAACTCAAACACAAGAATCTGCGCAAGCTGCTTCATTCTCTCATCATCCACGCCTACAAGATAGGGTGCAACGAACAGGTTCACGGCATCCCAGCCAATGGCGCCTGCAAACGTTCCCTGCAGTGCTGCTGAAAACTTTATGATTTGCCCTATGAGAACCTCTGGATGGCGCGCAGGCCTTGCTATTGACAGGGCATTCGGCAGGTTCAGCCCGAATTTTTTCACGTACTCAATGGACTGCCCGCTGCAGTATGGTCTGTCCACAAACCCAAGGTCATGTATGTGTACATCCCCCCTCATGTGCGCATCAGCAATCTCCTGGGAGAAAACCTCAACCAGTGCGTACTCCTTTTTTATCCTCTCAGCTAAACTCAGGTTTGTTGCCTCAGGGCCATGTGGAACATTTGCATTCTCCTTGTTAGGAGAGATGATAATGTTTCTTGCATCATACAATGGCACACCAAGACGTGTATGCTGCTTCCTGACCCTTTCCAGTCCGTACTCAATGAGTTTTGCATTTGTAAGCTCCCTGATAAGGGGTGCTGTGAGAACATCTATCTCAAGGTTTGCAATAAGTTTTTCAACCTCCCTCGCGATGATGTTTGCAGCATCAGGATGAATATCAGTCTCTCTAATTAATGCGTCATAGATTTTCTTTTTGTCCCATTTGCGTATTTCCTCATCAGATGTTCTGACAAACAATGCGAGTTCTGTGGACTCATCCTCTGTTTTTATCTCGGGTCTGATACCATAGTCTTTTGCTCTCATAACTCTCACCAGTAGCCACTCTGTTTATACCTAATAGACTACATGGCTTAAATATATTTATAAAGATTAATAATTCATTAACTCAATCTACACAGGATGATAAAAATCCTGCCTTTTGGGGATATTGACACTGCTGATATAAAGGCGCTGTGTGATAATTTGCCGTTCAAAACAGAAATAGCTGATAGAATAGAAATACCGGAAAAAGCATACGATTCTGAAAGAAATCAGTATCTTGCAGAATACTTTATTGAGGAAGCAAAAAGATTTGATGGAAGGGTTCTTGGTGTTACTGACGTAGATCTTTATACCTATGGTTTAAATTTTATTTTTGGTGAGGCTGAAATGAACGGTAGAATAGCAGTAATATCAATTTTTAGGTTAAGAAATGGTAAGAAAACCTTTGTGGAAAGAATGGTTAAAGAAGCAGTGCATGAAATTGGTCACACAATAGGGTTGATACACTGCCAAAACCCTTTGTGTGTTATGCATTTCTCAAACTGCCTTACAGATACTGATATAAAAAATGCTTGGTACTGCCCCAAGTGCGAAAGATTAGTAAAGAGTGAAATAGAGGGGTTGATGAAATGATGGATGCAATAAGGAAAAGGAGAAGCATAAGAAAATACAAGTCTGGAAAAATAGATGAAAAAGACATAATTGAGATACTTGAAAATGCAATACTTGCCCCTTCCGCAGGAAATTTGCAGTCTTGGGAGTTTGTTCTCGTGAAAACCATGGAGCAGAAGAAAAAACTTGCTGATGCAGCATTTGGTCAGGATTTTATATTAGATGCAGATTTTGTTGTTGTGGTGTGCGCAGACCAGAAAAGATCAAGCATGGTTTATGGTGAAAGAGGATATGAGCTTTATTCTATTCAGGATACAGCTGCAGCAATAGAAAACATTTTGCTTACAGTAACAGAAAAAGGATTTGGCGCGTGCTGGGTTGGAGCATTTGATGAATCAATGGTTAGGGATATAATAAACTGCCCAGCGCATGTTAAGCCTGTCGCAGTAATACCAGTAGGAATTCCAGATGAAAAACCGAATATGCCTGAAAGGATACCTTTAAGAAGGGTTTTGCATTGGGAGAGGTTTTGAGAAAGCACAATGTGGTGGCGAACGATGGTGAGGTGACCAAATAAGGTTCAAACCCGAGTTTACGACTTATTGAATTTTTCCGTCGTTATCCTTGTATTACCCATCTAAAAAAATTAGGTACTTAGAAACCGGCC
>JASEEW010000113.1 GCA_030019485.1 Thermoplasmatales archaeon
TAAATGTTGCGACAAAAACCCTAATCCCCTTCCTATCTATTAGTCGTACAATTTGCATTTATCAACCCATCTGCAGAATTGGCAGTTATCAGGCGCCTCTGGCATGTCTCCTTCCAGGACCTTTACTGCTTCTTTAAAGATTCTTTCAGCATTTTTTACAGATATATCCATTCTGATTAAATCTGTATGAAATACAAAATCCCCATCCTCGTTAACCCTGTCAGGATGATAGAATAAAAGATAAGCATAATCCTCTGTTTCATATCCATTTTTCCTTAACAGAAGATTGTATATGTCCAGCTGGTCCTGGTAATGCTTTGCTGTGTCCTCTTTTAATGGATAACCCCTTGTTTTATAGTCCAGAACAATAAGCTTCTTTCCTTTCTGCAGAATATTATCAACTGCTCCTCTGAAAAAATTCCCTTTTTCATCAGTCCACTGTATTCCTTTGAAATTGTTTCTCCAGACCTTGAGAAGTTCTGCATCATCAAAAAGCGTTACTTCATCATCCATCCCTTTAAGCTCAGGAGGAAGTTCATCACTGTCTCTGAATGAATCAAAATGCGCCTTCAATATCTTGTCCATCCCACCCGGAAGCGATGGGAAAATACCCTCGGGTCTTTTGATTCCTTTATTGAAGTGAAGCCAGAAGCATCTTGGGCATTCCTTCAGAAGACTCAGGCTTGATGGACTAAAATTGTATGGCATATTATCACATCACAATCTCTCCAACCTTTCCTTTACATCCTTAATCTCCAAATGATTTATTCATATTCTTAATCCTTTATTTCCCAATAGCCACCTTTGGCATGGCCTATTCTTGTGATGTACTCCCAGCCATTTATGGCTGGGAGTATTTCACTTCAGAAGTGCTTTTTTTAAATTCTAAAGTTTCACTTTCCTCCATCTTACTCTTGCCTCTAATTATATTACGTCACAATCTCCCCAACCTTCCCTTTTTCTATCGCCCTTTTAACCTCAAAAACTGTTCTTCTACCCGTACTCATGTTTTTGCGCCACAGAGAGTTACCATACGGATGCCCTGCAGACATGTGGACATTTGTTCCTCCGCCAACCCTTGGTGCTATGTCATAAATATAAAAATTCAGGTCCTTGTCAACACAGGTCTGAAGGCAGAATGCGCCTATTATGCCTGGTGAGTAGTATTCCTGGGTTGCTTTCACATATTTTTCTCCAAGAACAAATGCTTTTTCAAGCAAAGATTCACGCAGGGTTGCCGAGTTATGACCGCAAACCGTGTACTCAGGCGTAATTTGTTTTTCATTTAGTGAAATCTGCTGAGGAGCAGGCAGGCGCACATGTCCATCAAGGGATGTTTCAAACCTCCAGTCAACCCCGAGAAGCTCAATTTTTTTATCAATCGGTGAATAAAACATGTCAAGGTTGAAAACAGGTCCTATGATGTATCTTTCAATCCTCGCGTTTCCCAAATCATCATTTGTGATTACATTCTGACGTAGTAGCGTTTCAGATTTTTCCCTGTATTCCTTGTAGCTTGATGCTGTGAAAAAACCCCTTTCAAGTTTCTTGACCGCGTGCTTGAGTTTCACAATGCACAGCTCGTTTATATCCTCTGGTTTACCTATTTTTTCAGGATACGGGAGTTTTGCCTTTTCAAGCAGCCAGTAATAGCTTTTCTTTTCTTCTCTTTCCTCAGACCTGAGAAGGTTTCTTGAGCCTACAAGAGGGATCCTGAAATTGTTTTCTATCTCACCCATGTCAACATAGGAGCTGAAAGACCTGTTAGGAACAAAAAGCACATTATTTTCTCTTATTTTCTCCTGGTTTCCCCTGCTCATGATTTCTTTGAATTTATCAAGAAGCAGAATTTCATCAACCATGCCCATGACAACCTTCCCATTTTCCCTTTCACATTTAAAATAATTTGTGTAGGTTTTCTCCCTTCCTTTCTGGCAGACAACAAATGTCCTGAAACCTTCTTCTACCGCGCCGTCGCATACATCAAGCGCTGAATGGGAGCCAACAACACCAATCTTCACCTTTGCCAAATCATAAGACTCAAGAACCTCAAGGATTTCCTTTCTTTGTAGCATAGGGGATAATATGTTTTTTGTGATATATGGTTTGCTATGTTATTGTTAAAAAGGAAACATAAATTTAAGTATGCATAAAACCTTTTTTGTTTTTGTGATAGCAAACGTTTCCTGTCCAAGATGCAGGCATATGTTTAGCGTGGACCTGCCTGATACTAACAGAAAATACAGGACTTGCTGCCCTAAATGCAGGTATGAGTTTGATGTTGGAGGTGTGTCGTATCAGGCACCACCAATGCCGCCACCGTCAATGTATGGGATGCCACAACCACCAGCATATATGTATGGTCCTCCTAGGAAAATGGGCTTCTTTGAAAAAGTGAAAGGTTTTATGTTCAGTCCAACAAACACTTTTAATAATGCAAAATCTGACACATTATCAGAATCCTTCAAATATTTCATAATATTACTTCTCATATATTCATCTTTATCAGCAGCAATGATGTCAGCTCAAATCATGTTAATTGGTTTTATAAGTGAAGAGATATTTGGCTTTCCAGTATACGGTTTCCCAACAGCTGATGTTCTTATTGTTAAGATGTTTGAGGCATTTATAATGAACATTATCTATGGTATCATTGGCGTATTCATAGGAGGAGCGTGGTTGCATCTATGGGTATATGTTGTTGGCGGTAGGAAAGGCATTGCTCAGACAATAAAATCCTGCATGTATTCTGCAACACCCAGCTATTTAATAGGGTGGATACCATGCATAGGGTTCATTGGCTCAATCTGGAGTTTGGTATTAAATGTAATTGGGATAAAGCAGCTGCATGAGATTTCCACATGGCGGGCTGTTGCAGCATTTATACTCGCAGTACTACCTGTGATAATAATAACAATCGTACTGGCAGTACTGTTGTATGTCTGGGTTTCAGGATTTACAGGTGGTATATAAAAACATTTTTTATTTTACGCATTGTGTTTCCGTAGAAAATTTTAAGTAATAACAAGATGCTACTACTTTTTGTGATTTAAATGGCAGCACCATCATCTCAACAACCCCTTCAATATGGGCAATATCCACCACAGGGAGATATACCCCCTCAGCAGTATCAGCAACCCCCACCACCATATCCTCCGCAGAAAAAGGATAAGACAGAACTAATAATATTTATAATCCTTCTGTTAGTATGCTTCCCTGTCGGGATAATATACCTGATTCTGAAGAAAGATGAAATATTTGACTAAAACCACCAGGTTTCTGAGGAAAATTAAGCCTGTACTTCTATCACATCATCCAGACTGCGACATGTTCAAAGAGCACACAGTTAATATCCATGGTTTAAAGTTGTGTGAAGGATGTGCTACAATTTATCCAAGCATACTGATTTCGCTTTTGTTTTTGTGTACAATCAATTTTTTTCAACCAGTGTTTTTTAGATACCTGTTTTTTATAGGGTTGCTGTTTATGGGCCCAAAAATAATCAGCATACTTTTACATCCCAAGAAAAAAACAATTAAAATAGGGGTTAACATTTTAGTTGGAACAGGTATTGCCATCTGTATTTTCAGCATATTTTCATTTCCATTCCCGTTTTTAATGAATCTGTTTATCTTCGTTGTGTTTTTCATGCTGGTAAGCAGTACAAATTTCATTAGGGTTAAAAGCATCATGAAAACATGTTCGGCATGCGAGTATCACAGAAACTGGAGCATATGCCCTGGATTCAAAGGTTTATACGGTAATATAGAAAAGAATTTAAATGAAAAAGTAGATAGTAAGTTGAGGTAATAAAAATGATAAACTGTCCTAGATGTGGTAGAACTTTGGATAAATGCCCAACCTGTGGTCAGATAGTTGATGAAAGCAGAATAAGCTCAATAAAATGTTTTTACTGTGGGGAAAACATTACTGTGAAAACCACTCAGCCAGCACAGCCTTCTTATCAACCATACCAGCCAGCATACCAGCCTTATCAGCCATATCCACCAGCATATCCGCAGTATCAGCAACCCCCTCAGCAGATGAGTAAGTGCTCAAGATGCGGCTCAACAAATCTGCAGTTTTTCGGGAATGGTAAAGGCATCTGTAATGTTTGCAAACATGTTTTTAAGTGGAGCAGGGATGCATACGGAAGAACGATAGTAACAGGGTAAAAAACAAAAATATAAAAAATAAAAAAGAGAAAAGCTTTTACTCGAACGCTGCTTTAATTTCTGGCTTGAATAGATACCACAGTATTATTATACCTATTATTGTACCTACTGGTATGTTACACAGCGACAGAATAGCAAGTATTATTGCTATTGTTCTTGCCCAGCCTTTCAATGTCCATAAGCCCCAGCCTATCAGGAAGTATACAAGGCCAACTATCACAAGTACTATTGTGCAAATTGTCGCATAACCTGTTAAACCAGCCCCTGCACCACCAGGAAGCATAGCTGTATAATACCCTGAAACGACCCCAACAATCATCCACATTATCCCGCTGATAAACATCAGCACTGCCAGAATCGTTATGCCAGCCGGCCTCTCTTTCGTTACAGGGGTTGGTCCCATTGGTGTTGCCATCTTATTTCCCTCCAGATAGAGAATGAACTTGTTTATATTTAAATGTTCTGGTGAATTCAGTAGTTCCAAAAGTGTTTTTCTGACCCCCTAAAATCAAATATTTTGTATGGTATACCTAACATGGGATTGACCATGAAAAATATAACATACAATAAAAAAATAGGTAAGGAAGTTAAAAAAGCTATCCAAAAGCTACATATACAGTGATTTCCCAGCAACCAAGAGATACAATACTGACTACACCCAACACAATCTGTTAGATGTGATTATGTATTCGATAGCAAACGATTATTTCATAGAAGAAGGCTCTGAACTACTCAAAAATGAGAAGAAAGAAAATAGCAGATGGAGACACTGTATTTTACAGAATCAAACCTGCTACCATATCTCAAGTACTCAGTTATTCCAATACCATAAATGAGCAAATACTTACAAATGCGAAATCTTTAGGCATACTCAACAAACCGTGTACCTGTGGGCTAGACTGGCATGATCTGGAGCTGTATAGCAAGAAAATCAAAGAAGCTGTTAGGACTAAGCCGAAAGACGGAACTGATTATGCTCTAAGATATCTAAGCATAGAATCAGTAGAAGAAGGAAGAAGATTCACCTTTCACGCAGTACCAATAAACCCTTTTACAAACCTGTGTGAGGCTGTTAGTAAATTGATATCAAAAACCAGAGAATACGTTGATATCAAACTGATGCTTATGGATAGGGCCTTTTTCAACGCTGACATGCTTGAGTTTCTCATAGGTAACAACATACCCCATATGATATCTGCAAGAAGGAACCAGAAAATTGATGCATTAGAGAGGGCAGTGAGATTAAAAAGAATACCTGTACCGAATACGCCAGACAGCTTCTACATAGTACCTGACTACCCACTTGCTGGAAGAGTAAAGATTCAACTTGTATTCTATTTCACACCTTCAAAAGAGCCAGACAAGCCAGATAAGTGTTTTATATTTACTACTAATCTCAAAGTAGATATAAACAATGTGAGAAAGCTCGCAGACTGGTATAGAAAAAGGTGGGGTATAGAAACAGGCTACAGGGTCAAGGATAGGGTTTGGGGTAGAACATGCTCAACAAGTTATGTGGCTCGCTTATTATTCCTGTTTCTTTCAATCCTGCTTTACAATTTCTGGACTCTTTTGAGAATATTAAAGCCGCCTTGGACAAAATCATATAAAAGGTTCACATTAAATAAACTCAAGAAACTAATGCGGGAATGTATTGAGTTTGGCTGCTAATAGTTTGGGGGGAGGAGAAATATAGTATAGGGTAAACATAACAACTGGATAGCAGGAGCTATCCTCTAAATATCCAAAATGTTTAATTGAAACATCATCTTCTAAAATAAAAACCAGTTCTCAAAAATTAATCATGGGAAACTTGATGGATGCTGTTTTTAGTTGCTAATTTTTGGTCAAAAAACTCAGCATTTTACTGCCACATTCGGAAGTACTGATG
>JASEEW010000114.1 GCA_030019485.1 Thermoplasmatales archaeon
ATATAGGAAATGCTCTCTAGGTGATTAAAAACTATTGAAAAAAAATGAGGATAAACTCTCAAAGGGATAATTTTCCAACACCCTTAACCAGGCAGGAAGCGAAAACTATATAAATGAAGAAAAGTTTATAAAGGGGAACGAACATAAGAAATGCTACAGAGGTGATGAGGAATGAATAAAAAAATCATGAAGGCAGTGCTGGCTATCGCAGTTGTTTTTTGTTTTGCTGCGATGCCATTTGGCGGGATAGTTATAGCCCATGAGGCAGGCGGTTACGTAAGAAATGTTGCACCATCAACAAATCCGGCAGACAAAACAGGTATATATGCATTAAATGTTATTGAAACAGAGGCTGATAACTCAGGCTCTGATACTGTAACAATAAACTGCACAGCATATGACAGGAACGGTGACACAGACGCAGAGATTGATCAGGAAAATTCTTGGCTGAGTATAAAAAATGCCACTGGTGTTGAAGTACGAAACTGGACATTCACATGGAATGCTGCACCAACAAATCAGTATGTGTTCAATGCTGGAGACGCAGGCGATGGCTTGTTCTATATTACTGATGCAGTAGATGACACACCAAATATTGTATATACCGTACCATCAACCTATGGTACTGGCACATGGACAGTGAACATAAGCATCCAGGATGACGATGGTTTGTTTGATAGACAGACAGACACATTCAATGTTGTGGCAGCTATAGAAAGTCTAGGCATCTATAACTACACAGGTCTTGCTGTTGACACCAGTTCACCATTTTATTGGAATTTCACAGCAAACCCGGATGGAACCGAAGGTGTGGCTCCAGGCACATTGAATGTAACATCAGGCAACTACACTACATACACATATGCGAATGATCCAACAACAAACTATGGTTATGATAATGGTACTGCAAGAAACTATTCATACTGGCTTGTTGTAAAAAATGCAGGAAGCAAAGCAAACCAGCAGTTCACATTAACATTTACGGAAAACCAGTTTACGAGTGCAATATCCCCAGCAGGGTTTAATACAATAGACATTGATGGTAGGATAGACTTTGAATGGTATGAAGGCACAGCAGCACCTGGTGGTGCGGATGACCCAAATGAGCATGGAGCAGGAACTTACATATTCAACGATGCAGATGGCGTTTACCAATTCACATTCACCGCCACAAACAGATGGATATGGATAAGGTTCATGGTTGACATAGTAACTGTGGATGGTAGTGATGTTGTCGCTGATGCAAATGATTATGTCTGCCCGTTCACAGTAACAGCACCATAAAGGGAATTACGTGTTCCCTTTCTCTTTTCTCTATTTTTTTACACAAACTTTATATTAGAGTATTCTCTTTTGTTGTTTAGGTGATAAAGATATGAGGAAGACATGGCTGGTAATCCTGATTTTTCTTTCCATGATAATACCGCTCATAACACCTGTCCATGCTGAATGGCAGCCATCTGTAGCGCATATTGAGGATAATCATAAAACATACATGCTTTACTATGATGAAAACGCATCCAGAGCTGTTAGTGTTGTTGAGACAACAATACTTTTTAGAAATGAGGACCCTAACACAACAACGTTCTTCGTGCTTATGCCTTCAACTGTGATGAATGATAATGGAACAAACAATCCTGGGTGGAGTACAGAACTTGTATTATGTTATGAGGATGGTACAGTGTTCAGGGATATGGGTTTGATTACAACAAATGAATCAATAGGTTTCTATACACTGGACACGAAAAAAAATTACATGCTGAAAGCAGTTGTTCACATGCCTGAAAACCTGACAATAGGAGCAAACTATACATCTGTTGTGAAAATAGGAGCACTGCCTTATAATATAACACCTGAAACATGGGCTGCTGTTGATGTTAGAAGTTTTGATTTTACTGCCAAAATTGTACCAACCCTTGACTACTATGTTTTCGGCAAGGTTTACATGTCAGATGGAAGCCCTGCTGAGTTCGCAGATGTGAAAATAAAAAACAAGAACACAGGCGGTGTTATAACAACATATAAGACAGACAAGAATGGTGAGTATTTTGTGAAAATAACAGAAATAGGCTATCATGATGGTGACATAATAATGGTGAGTGCTGAGAAAGGTGATGAGAAAGGCTCTGCATCAACCCTTGTGAGCATTGTTCCTCCTTTCAGGCAGGATTTCCTTGGCTCACAGTGTGATGTTCATCTGAAAAAAACAACTGAGAATATTATTGAGCAGGTAAAGTATCCTCTGACCGCAGGAATAATAATTGCTGTCTGCATAATAGGTTTCTTCTCAGCAAAAAAACTCAGGGAAAAGGAAAAAGAGGGAAGGGCTGAGAGGGCAAAAAGAAAGTTGATGAAGCTTGAGGAAAGAAGAAAGGAACTGGAAAAGGAGTTGAAAGAAACAAAATAATGTTTGAGGAAAAAAGGAAACAAACTGTAAAAGAATTGAAAGAGGGTAAATGATGTTTAATGTTTCTAAGGACAATAATACTAAAGAAGAGGAATTAAAGGAAATTGATGAGAAGAAATCTCAATCCTCAAAGGAGGAGGAACTAAAAAAGATTGACGAGGAGAAAGAATATCTTGAGAAAAAGTTGAAAAACCCTCAATCCTCAAAAGAGGAGGAATTAAAAAAAATAAGGGAGAAGCAGGAGAAACTCAGAAAGGTTCTGAAAACGTCTGAGAAGGGAGAAGAAAAAATAGTGGATACAGGTGCCTGGGAAAAGAAAACACAGGAAAGGATAGAGAAGGAGGGCATGAGTAAGATTCGTGGAATACTTTGTTGTTTAGCGTTTCTGTTTTTATGGGTGGTTATGATGTTGTTGGTACGGATTGGTGCGGGCGAGGGTTTTTTTATTATATGTTTGCCCACCATTCTTTTTCTGATGATACCGTTTGAATATCTATTTAATAAAATAACATGGTGAGTTGGTAACAAATGCAGGTGAGTGCTGAGAAAGGCGATGAGAAAGGAACTTGAGAAAGAGTTGGAAGAAGCTAAAAAATGATGGGGGTTTGAGGAAAGAAGAAAACAAATTAAAAAAGGGTTGGAAGAAGGTGAATGATGTTTAAGGGGAAAAGGAAACAAACCGTAAAAGAGTTGAAAGAGGGTAAAAAATGTTTGGTTTATCTAAAGACGATACTAAAATGAGAGAATTAAAGGAAATTGATGAGAAGAAAAAACAGGCTGAAGAAAAATTGAAAAAGGCTGAGGCATCCTCAAAGGAGAAGGAGCTTGAAAAAATCAGGGAAAAACAGGAGAAACTCAGAAAAAAAATGAAACCTGTTGAAAAGGAAAAAGAAAAAATAGTGGATACAAGCAAATGGGAAAAGGAAAGGGAAGAAAGGATGGAAAAGGAAAGAGCTGAGGTTGCTGAGGCTTTAAGAAAACTTGAGGCGAATAAAGGCATTAAACATCTCAGAAATGTTGAGAAAAGGATGAGCCCTGCTGAGATTGAAAGAAATGAAATCAGGGATGCCATAAAGGAGCTTGAAGAAAAAAAGAAACAGGAAAACGAGATAAAAATCATGAAAAAATTTGAGCAGCTCAGTATCGAGGAATTAAAGGAGCTTTACAATGAAAAGGAAAAAATTGGCGAAGAATTGAAAAAGATAAAACAGGAAAAAACAGAGATAGTGAAAAAAAGGGAGGAACTATCAAAAAAGGAGATTGAGTTAAAATCATGGGAGAAAAAACTGCTGAGAAAGGAAAAAGAATTGGAAGAGAAAAAGGTATCAGAGAATAGAGATTAGGGGGACAACAGGAAGCTAGGGGTCAGGAGTCAGGGATTAGGGGAAATAACGGGATGGGGAAAATGTTCAAAAGACATAAAACATGGGAAATCTTCATTGCATTAATGTTAATCATGTTTTTTTTACAGCCTGCTGATGCGGACATATTCATTGACAGCGCCAAAACAGATTATTCTCCTGTTTATGATGGAAACGGCAGGGATGTTGAGACAACAGTTGATTTTCATATAGATAGTGATGAGGAAGTGTATTTTAAACTGCTTGCTTCTAATAAAAATGATGCATTAAATGAGGGATGGTGGGTTCGTTACCTTGTTTATGACAATAATGTTCTAATTAAGGATCTTGGGAACAAATCAGGCAACGATGCAACAGGTTATGTTTCTGTTTCTGCAAACAAAATATATACATTGAAAGCATTTGTTCACCTCCCAGGAAACCTTTCTGTAAACCAGAGTTATCAATGCATAATACTGCTCTGCGAGCATTCAGGGGCAGGCGGCGGCAGCGGCGGTACGCCAGACCCGAATGTTAAATTCACATCATACATCACATTAACAACAACGTATCTGATATACGGGCATGTTTATGATGAAAACAAAAAACCAATACCAAACATTGATGTGAACATAACAAACATGGAAACAGGGAACTCAGCAACGACAAAGACAAACAATACAGGTTTTTACTCATACAATTTATACAACCTCGGCTATCACAACAATGACAGGATAATGGTGAGCGCTACATACAACAGCATAACAGGACACAACCTAACAACTGTGAACATAGAAAACAACTTTTCTGAATGTGACATAGTAATACCCGCATCAGTAGAAACAGAAAAACCTGAAGGGAACCAGATAATATGGGTGATAGCAGGCATGATTGCTGCAGGTGCTGTGATTTGTGTCATAATCATAGGAAAAAAGGTGTATGGGAAATGAAAGGGAAAACGTCTGTAAGTGATGGAGGCAAATTCAGGCGAAACATATATAAAGGCGAATTATTATTTACCAATATAGAGACATCAAAAGAGACAGGGGGAAGGGAGGAACTGACGTATTAGGGGTATAGGATGAGAAAAAAGGTTAGGACAGCAGCAATGGTGATTCTTGCAGTCTTACTTTTTGTTTTATCCTCAGTATCACTTGTCGGCATGAACTCACCAAGTCAGAGCGGCGGCGCAATAAGGAATGTTTCACCTGTTCTAATCTGCATCAGCTCTGTTTCAGAGTTTGAAAACAACATAACAACGATGGAAACATGGCAGGGAACGCTCATGGACAGGAATGGTTTCTGGGACATACAGCAGATTAACGTTACAGTATATTATCCAAACAGCACTGTCGCTGTGGAAATGTCCTGGAGCAACCCCATGTTTTTACCAGCATCCCAGCCAGCATTATCAGACAATGATATAGTAGTCTGGAAGATTTCACCATCAACAATTGGATACCTTGCAGGATACACATATCCCCCTAATGCTACCACGGGAACATACAGAATCATAGTATCAGGAAATGATGAAAAAGACAGGGCAGTATTTGAGGACACAACACTTGTTTACACAACACACAAAATAAGTTTTAAAAGCGGATGGAACCTTGTTGCTTTACCACTGCAGCCGAAAACAAGGTACACTGCTGAGCTGCTGATGAAGGAGATAGAGGGAGCCACAAGAATAGCGAGATGGGACAAAGCAACCCAGAGATATGTTTCACACATAAAGGCGCTTCCAATAAACAATTTTTACATAGAGCCAGGAGAGGGTTATTTCGTGTATGTTGAAAAAGATTCACAGTTTAATCTTAAAGGCATTATTCCGCCGTCATTAACTATTAACATGGCTCAGGGATGGAACCTTGTTTCCATACCGGTAAAATACTGTGCGGAGGAGGTCTGCAATTTAACAGGAAGCACAAGAGTCACAATGTTTAATGAGACAACACAGTTTCTTGTGACGCACATAAAATATTTCCCTACAAACAACTTCATTGCTGAAAAAGACAGAGGATATTTCGTGAAGGTTGAAAACAAATGTGTGTGGACGCCGGTGATGTAATGAAAAAAATCATAGCAATACTGATTGCATTACTCTTCTTTCTTTCACTAACACCATTCCCTGCATCTGCACAAGCACCTGAGATAAGCAATGTAAGGGTTTCAAATCCGAGTTCTAGTTCTGTTACTATTTCATGGGTTGCTTCCTCACCCTCTATTGGTAGGGTTGATTATGGTTTAAGTAAGGCATATGGTGAAATTGCT
>JASEEW010000115.1 GCA_030019485.1 Thermoplasmatales archaeon
GCTACGTCAACGGTCCCATCGATTGTTGGTTTAGTACCAGCCGTAACATACACTGTGCTTTTTATTCCCTTATCTGCATTTCCCGCGCTCCCATTCTGGGCATTCATACCAACAAACACGCTGAAGACCATAGCAAAAACAATTATTGCTGCTACTGTCTTCTTCCCAATTTTCCAAACATCTGTTTTCCTCATAGTTATCACTGAAAAAAGAATAGGTTTTGGGGTATATATAAATATCGGTTTCGGTCAAACTTGGTCTGCTCTACATATCAGTCAGACATTACAGGAATTTTTTTATTGGATTAATTTAAAGCAGTTCAGCTTATGCTTATTGTATACTTATATACACCGCAACCTTCTACTATTCAGAGATGCATCAGGGTTTATGGACATTGTTGAAAAAGCGGTTGAAGTACTGAAAAAAAATGGGCTTATTGTTTATCCTACAGACACGCTTTATGGTATTGGCGGAAACCCTTTCAATGAGGAGGGTGTAAAAAAAATCTTTATTATTAAGAAAAGACTAAATGCTCCTATATCTGTTGCTGTATCAAACATGGATATGATAAAAAGAATTGCGTTTCTAAATCCTGCTGCACTAAAATTTTGTGAAGAATTTCTTCCAGGACCTGTTACAGTTGTTTTGCTTAAAAAGGAAAATGTTCCTGGTATTCTCACTGCAGGCTCTGAAAAGATTGGTATAAGGATTCCTGACAACAAAATTGCATTGGAAATCATTAACAGGTTTGGCCCTATAACATGTACAAGTGCGAACATCCATAAAGGAAAAAACCCTGCTGACATAGAAACAGCAAAAAGGCAGCTTGGCGATAATATTCAGCTTTACATTGATGATGGAAAATGCAAATACGGTAAACCCTCCACTGTTGTTGATGTCTCAGATGGAAAAGTAAAGATTTTAAGGGAAGGGGCAGGAGTGATTAAATGAGAGTAGTCAGGGGTCAGGAGTTGTTACGGAATTTGCAGGGGCAAATTCCTAACATCTTAGGAAAAGTCCAAGGACTTTTCCGTAAGATAGGGGTTAGGGGCGTTCAAGTAGTTAGGGATCAGGGGTTAGGGGTTAGGGGCGTTCAAGTAGTTAGGGATCAGGGGTTAGGGGTTAGGGAGAAAGGATTTTTCCCTAGCCCCTGGCTACTTGCCCCTAACTACTGATATGGGTGATTAAATGGACAAAAAAATAGTTGAGAAATACAGGAAGGCAGGCAGGATTGCATCAGATGCCAGGGAATATGGTATGAGTCTTGTGTCTGAAAACACATTACTGCTGGATGTTGCTGAGTCAATTGAGTCTTACATTATAAAAAAAGGTGCAAAACCTGCTTTTCCTGTAAACATTGGGATAAATGATGTTGCGGCCCATTACACACCAAAGCATGACGACAAAACAGTTTTCAGAAAAGGGGAAATTGTGAAAATAGATGTGGGCGCGCATGTTGATGGCTACATTGGTGATACTGCTGATACTGTTGAGGTTGGAACAAACAGGTATGATAGTATGATAAAGGCGTCAAAAGAGGCTTTGGAAGTAGCATTGGATCTGATTAAGCCAGACATTGATTTAAGCATCGTTGGAAGCGCAGTCGAGCAAACAATACGCTCCTACTCTTTTGTTCCTGTTTCAAATCTTACAGGGCACAGCCTGAAGCAGTTCCGGCTTCATGCAGGAAAAAGTGTCCCGAACATCAGGACTAATGTGAAAGAAAAAATAAAAAAGGATGATGTTCTTGCTGTTGAGCCTTTTGCAACAAATGGTGCTGGAAGTGTTGGCGGGAAAACAGGAGGAAACATTTACAGGCTTGTAAGGGACAGGGAGCCAAAAACAGAAAACAGCAAAAAACTTCTGAAATACATAAAGGAAAATTTTGGGGTTCTGCCTTTTGCTGAAAGATGGTGCAGGGATAAAGTTGATAATGTAGAGGCAGTGCTTAAGGAGCTGATGAGGGCGATGATAATAACCACCTATCCTGTTCTCAGAGAAACTGGGAGAGGGATGGTAACACAGGCAGAGCATACTGTTATGGTGACGGAAAACGGCGCTGAGGTGACCACATAAAAAGATTTTAACCCCTAAACCTATTTACTACTATGAGGGCAGAGGTTTTGATAAAAAAATTTAAGGCGGAATACGGGGATGAGATTGAACTGCTAACAGAAAAAAACTACACTAAACTCAGCAACATTGAATTTCAACATAAAATCTCAACCGAAAAACTTTCGGTTGCTGAGTTTACAGGTGTTTTAATGCCAAGCCATAATGATATTATTACACTGAAACTTAAAAACGGGTACAATATTGGTGTAAAGATTGATGAGAAAACAAAAATAGTGGTTGTAAAGAAAAAAGAGAAAAAAATAGGAATGCTGAGAAACATTAAACATCTAAAGGGAAAGCCTGTTATCTCCCTGATATCAACTGGTGGAACAATCGCAAGTTATGTTGATTACAGGACAGGCGCGGTTCATCCTGCCTTAACAGCGGAGGAGCTCGCGTTTTCTGTACCGGAATTAACAGAAAAATATAATGTGAAGGCAAAGGTTTTGTTCTCTATTTTATCTGAGGACATGAAATCTGAGTACTGGAGAAAACTTGCGAAAGAAACTGCGTCAGAATTAAATTCTGGCGCTGATGCCATTATAATACCGCATGGTACTGATACAATGGGCTACACATCTGCTGCGCTGTCGTTCATGTTAAAAAATCTGACAGGACCAGTAATACTTGTCGGCTCTCAGAGAAGCAGTGACAGGCCGTCATCTGATGCATCCATGAATCTTCTCTCAGCAGCGTCTCTTTCAGAGTCAGACATTGGTGAGGTTGTTGCTGTCATGCACGGTGAAACCTCTGATACATACTCACTTATACACAGGGGTACAAGGGTGAGAAAGATGCACAGCTCAAGGAGGGATGCATTCAAATCAATAAATGAAAAACCCATTGGAAAGATTGATGAAAATATAACATTCTTTCAGGATTACAGGAAAAGAAATAAGGGAAAAACGGAAGTGAATGATAAAATTGAGGAAAAAGTTGCATTAATCTATTTTTATCCCGGATTAACACCTGAGTTTTTTGATTACGCAGTAAAAAACAACAAAGGATTAGTGATTGCTGGTACTGGTCTTGGGCATGTTTCTTCTGATTTAATTGAAATCATTAGAAATGCGAAAATACCAATTGTCATGAGCTCACAATGCCTTAACGGCAGGGTGAACATGAATGTTTACTCAACAGGAAGGGATTTGTTAAACGCTGGCGCAATACCTGGTGAGGACATGCTGCCAGAAACAGCGTTTGTGAAACTCATGTACGTATTGGGTCAGACAAAGAAAATGGAAGAAATCAGGAAGATGATGACAGAAAACATGGTTGGGGAAATCAGTAGCAGGACAGCGATTGATTAATCCTGAAAAATTAATTAAGGTGAAAAATGAATAAAGAAGAACTGAAATTGAACAAATATGAGAAACTCGGACTGAAAATAGGGCTTGAAATCCATCAGCAGCTTGATTCTAGCAAACTTTTTTGTGAATGCCCATCAAAATTAGTGGATGAATATGATTATGAGATTGTTAGAGGACTGAGACCAACACAGAGCGAGCTTGGTGATGTTGACAGGGCAGCAGTTGAGGAGGCACAGAAAAAACTGAGATTCAAGTATCAGGTAACGGAAAACAACTGCCTTGTTGAAACAGATGAGGAACCGCCGCATGAACCGAACAAAAATGCGGTAAATGCTGTTTTGATGTTTTCAAAAATGGTTAACGCAAAAATTGTTGATGAAATATATTTTATGAGAAAAATTGTGATTGACGGCTCGAACACATCTGGTTTTCAGAGAACAGCACTCATAGCAGTTGATGGGAAAATAGATGATGTGAAAATTCAGACGGTATGCCTTGAGGAGGATGCTGCCAGGAAGATATCAGAAGAAAATGGTTTTGTTGTTTACAGGCTTGACAGGCTCGGCATACCACTGATTGAGATTGCAACAGCACCAGACATAAAAACACCGGAGCAGGCAAAGGAGGTTGCAGAAAAAATTGGGACTATGCTCAGGGCTACAAAAAAGGTGAAAAGAGGCATAGGAACAATACGCCAGGATTTGAATGTCTCAATAAAGGATGGTGCGAGGGTTGAGATTAAAGGTGTTCAGGACCTGAAATCAATACCAGATGTTGTTGAAAAAGAAATCAGCAGGCAGCTCAGGTTGATTGAAATAAAAAACAAACTGAATGAAAGAAAGGCAAAAATCTCACATGAAATATTTGATATTACCATGATTTTCGAGAAAACAGAATGCAAAATCATCAAAACTATGCTGGAAAAAAACGGGAAGGTTCTTGGCATAAAACTGAATGGTTTATCAGGCCTGCTCGGCGATGGTGAAAATCGGTTTGGGAAGGAGCTTGCAGGCAGGGTGAAGGCTGCGGGCTTGAAAGGATTATTTCATTCAGATGAGCTCCCAAACTTCCCAGCCTCAAAGACACATAAATCTATGCAACTAGTAAACTGGGAAGTTTGCCCAAACTATGGCATAACAGAAAATGAGGTTGAAGAAATCAGAAAAAACATGAAGCTTGATGTTAACGATGCGTTTGTCATTGTCGTGGAAAAAGATAATATTGCAAGAAATGGGCTGAATATCATACTCAGCAGGGCAGAGGAATGCATAAAAGGTGTTCCTGAAGAGGTGAGAAGGGCGTTACCAGACAACACAACAGAATACATGAGGCCAATGCCTGGGGCAGCGAGAATGTACCCTGAAACAGATATCCCGCCTGTCAGGGTTAAAAAAGAGGAGATTGACAAAATAAAACTCCCTGAGCTGTTTGATGAAAAAATTAAAAGGTTTGTGGAAGCATATAAAATAAGTTTTGAGTCAGCAAAACAGCTTGTTGCCCAGGGTTATGATGAAATGTTTGAGGGTTTTGTGAAAAAATATGAGCCGAAAATTGTTTCAAGGGTATTCCTCAATATTATACCTGAAATTGAAAAGGAAGAAAAGGATGTCAGCAGGATTGATGAAAAAATGCTTGATGAGGTATTTAATGCATTGAAAAATGGCAGGTTTGCGAAAGAAGGACTGACTGCTGTTTTGTGCTCCATGCTCACCAGCAACATCGGTGTTGAGGAGGCGATAAAAAACACAGGCTTGGGCGGCTTATCCGAAAAAGAGGTTGAATCGGTCATTGAAAAAATCCTTGAAGAAAAAAAAGAATTTGTGAAAGAAAAAGGGAAAAATGCTTTCGCCCCATTGATGGGGCTAGTGATGAAGAAGCTCAGGGGAAAAGCAGATGGGAAAATCATATCATCTATACTGAAAAGGAAGATAAAAGAGATGGTTTCTGAATAGAGAAAAGGGGGTTAACAGGAAAAAAATGGCTCAGAACCCGGAAAATACGTCACCGAAAGGTTTTTTATCCTCGTAAAAGCATATCCTTTCTCTGAGGTGAGAAGGGTATGGCAGAAAAAATAGCAAAATTGAATATAAAAAGGGAACCAGGATACCTGTATTTTGTTGATAAACAGGGTGATGCGGCCAGAGCAAAAATGGCAAGGGCTGGTGTGAAAGGCGGCAAACCAGAAAAACTGGCAAAAGCAAGCGTCAAAAAAGAACCAGGATATCTCTACTTTATAGATAAGGATGGAGATATAGCTAGGGCGAAAATGGCAAGAGGCAGAAGAAAAAAAAGATAAACGTGAAGGCAAAAGTGAAGAAAAAGGCTAAAGGTAAGAGAAGAAGATAAAATATACTTTTTCTTTTTTTATTTTTTAACCATAATCAGGCATCTCTGGGGACTCGGTAACCCATTTATAGTCCTGTATTCTACCTGCCATAAGGGTGTTGGAAAATTATCCCTTTGAGAGTTTATCCTCATTTTTTTTCAATAGTTTTT
>JASEEW010000116.1 GCA_030019485.1 Thermoplasmatales archaeon
CCAGCAGTTGTTGGACTCAAACTATAACCTGTAATCGTTGGATTGGATAATGTGATAGCCTCTAAATATATCTCATCTAAATATGCACCTTCATAAGTCACACTACTATCACTGCTAAAACGAAACTTTACACCAGTAGCAGATACAGGCACTGAGATAGAGTCATAAACCCATCCATTACTACCATAATTCCCACTATATGATTTTGCTGTTTGCCATTGACTGCTAGCATAATACAATACCTCCAGCTTGTCACAGTACGCTTCACAATCTAGCCAATAATGATATTTCAATGTAGCAGAAGAATAACCACTGATATCGAATGTTCTCCACATAACTGAAATCATATTGTTGTCATACTTGTGATTTGCACCAGTATCTCCTACGTCAGCACAGTATCCGCTCCAACTACCAGCATATGCTCTGTAACTGTTATCCCCCCAATAATCGTATCCACTGTTAGAATCTGAATCTCCAACGTTCCAACTCCCAGGCCATGCACCCTCAAAGTTTTCATAGAAGATCGTTGTGGTGCCTTTGTCTCCTTTGCTTATGAAATTGCTGGACGCATTTTGTTCTTTGTCAGTCGTTGCATCTTTCGTAGTCTGCCCAATAACATCAGTTACTGGAGTGCAAACAAAAACCCAAATAATCACTAACACGATTATTTTACTCCAAATATTCCTGCCTCTATAAGGTCTCCCCCTAAATTCCCATTTTTTTGTCATGCTTATTTTCCCCTTTATGTATCCCAATACTTATCTTCCTCTTTTACTTTCCGTTTTCTCTCAGCACAACAGATCCTTTCTCATGCTCCAATACCTCTAGTTCTGTTCCTTTTCCCCATTGTTTAAACTCTGCAATTTGCTTTGGTATAGTTACCCAAAATTGTCCTGTTGTGGGATTTTTTTGGATTTTTACCAATCTTATCACCAATGGTAGATATAAGATTATGAGTATTTAAACTTTCCTTATAGTTGAATGACTTGATATGTTTTAGGCGGCATCATAATTCATAAGTTTTAATTATCATCAACCTAATATTCTTTTATGAAACTCGGCATCATCGCAGATGTTCACTCAAACCTGATTGCGCTTAAAAAGGTTTTGTCAGAGTTAAAGGATGTTGAGATGATTATTCATGCCGGTGATGTTGTGGGCTATAATCCTTATCCAAATGAAGTCATCCAGGTTTTCAGGGAGAAAGGCATTTTCTCCATACTTGGAAACCATGACAGGGCAGTAATAACTGGTGATACATCTAATTTTAACCCTGTTGCTGCTGAGGCTGTTTGCTGGACAAGAAATGCTCTGTCTGATGAAAACATTTCTTTTCTTAAATCATTGAAAAAAAGGGAGAAAATAAAAATTGGAAAAACAAGCATCGCAGTTATCCACGGCTCGCCCTGGGATGATGATGAATATGTTTATGAAAATGGGCTGTCAAAAAAATTTTTGGATGAGGTGAATGCTGAAATACTTGTTTATGGTCACACCCATGTTCCCTGTTTAAAAAGATTTGAGAACGGCATAATCATCAACCCCGGCTCTGCTGGTCAGCCAAGGGATAAAAACCCGAAGGCATGTTTTTGTATTTTAGACCTGGATAAAAAATCTGCTGAGATGAAAAGAATGGATTATGATATAAATACAGTCATGCAGAAAATAATAGAATGCAAACTCCCGGACATTCTGGCTTACAGATTAACCCTTGGTGAATAAGAAGGCAGTTTGGTGCCTATGAGCGTTTTTGTCTCAGTAACATCCCGTATCTGACGGATTTCCTGCGCAACCGTGCCAAGAATGTCATCAACGGAATTAGATTCAAGTTCAGCGACAATGTCGTAATCACCTGTTACTATTGTTGCCTTTAAAACCTTTGGAATGTCAAGTATGTCCTTTAGTGCAAAATCCGTTTTGCCGACCGCTGTTTTTATCAGTACATACGCTGTTATGGGCTCAGCCATAAAGGAGTATTTGCTTGTTACTATTAAATCTTTTTGTCCTTTTCAGCAATGTTTTAATAAGGCAGTGCGTTATTCATCATGATGAACATTTACCCTGTTCACAATGAGCCCGCACTGATGTTTGGCAAAACACTAATAATAGCAGACCTGCACATTGGCATAGAGCATGTTTTAAGAAATGCGGGTTTCAATCTTCCATCCCAGAGTAAGAAAATGATGGAAAAAATAATTACCATTTGCAAAAAACACAAAATAAGCAGGGCTGTCATTGTGGGTGATGTTAAACACAATATTCCAAATGTCTCATATCAGGAGTTTGATGAAATCCCAGGATTTTTTGAGGAACTCCTAAAATTCTGCAGGGTTGATGTTGTGCCAGGAAATCATGATGGGGGAATAAAAAAACTGCTGCCAAAGGATGTAGAAATCCATTCTCCTAAGGGTTTTATTCTTGAAAATGTGGGTTTTTTTCATGGTCATACACACCCTGATGAGAGTCTGATGAGATGCAGATATGCTGTTATGGGTCACAATCATCCTGTAATTGTTTTTAAAGACAAACTTGGATATAGAATTTCAAAACCATGCTGGCTCAGGGGAAAAATGCTTAAAAACAGGGACAGGTACAAAAATGCAAACCCTGAGATTATCATAATGCCGTCCTTCAACAAACTGTGCGGAAACCCTGTTAATGAAAAAAAATTTCTGGGACCAGTAGCAAGGTTAATTGACATAAAAAACCTGTCCATATATCTGCTAAATGGAGCATTGCTTGGGAAAATAAAGGATGTGGGGTTGTGAGTGTGTTCAGGTTACTAAACGAAAAAATCCAAAAAGCATTGGAGGAGAATAACATCATCCAGCCAACAGAAATCCAAAAACTAGCCATACCAAAAATCATAGAAGGCGGGAATGTTTTGCTGATAGCGCCAACAGGAATAGGGAAAACAGAAGCAGCCCTCCTGCCTGTTTTTGACTACTTTTTAAGAAGGGAACTAAACTCCGCAACATTAGATTTTAACGTAAAATCTCCTCTGAAAGACTTTCGGTTGCGGAGTTTACAAAAACCTGTTTCTATTCTTTACATCACACCGCTGAGGTCGCTCAACAGGGACATGCTTAAAAGAACAACTGATTTTGGTAAAAAACTCGGAATCAATGTTATGGTGAGGCATGGGGACACTCCCATGAAGGAAAGGGTTTACCAGTCAAAGAATCCTCCTGACATGCTCATAACAACACCTGAAACACTCCAGATACTCCTCCTTGGTGAAAAACTTAGACAGCATCTGAAAAATGTTAGATGGGTGATTGTTGACGAAATCCATGAATTGGCAGTCAGTGAAAGGGGTGCGCAGCTTTCTGTTGCACTGGAAAGACTTACTGAGCTTGCGGGTGATTTTCAAAGGATTGGTCTCTCTGCAACAATTGGAAGTCCTGATAAGGTTGGGAAATTTTTAGCAGGTGTTGGAAGGGATGCGGAGATTTTGAAAGTTTCAACAACAAAAAATATTGAAATAGATGTTGAAAGCCCAGCAACAAAAAAGATGGATAAGGAAATAGCGGATAAAACATCCTCAACCCTGCCCACAGCATCCTGCATAAGAAGATGCAGGGAGGTTATTGAAAAACATAGTTCAACACTGTTTTTTGTTAACACGCGGGATACTGCGGAATCGCTTGCAGCAAGATTTAGGCTGTGGGATGAAAAATTTTCTGTGGGCATCCATCACGGCTCACTATCAAAAAATGTTAGAATAAAAATGGAGGATGATTTCAAGAATGAAAAAATAAAATCCTTGATATGCACATCTTCTTTGGAGCTCGGTATTGATATTGGCTCTGCTGATTTTACGCTTCAGTACAATTCGCCGAGGCAGGTCACGCGCCTTGTTCAAAGGGTGGGCAGAAGCGGCCACAGAATAGGTGAAACTTCAAAAGGCAAAATAATAGCAACTGACCCTGATGATATTGCTGAAAGTGCTGTGATTGCAAAAAAGGCATTGAGCAATGAGCTTGAGGAAATAAAACTCAGGGAGTCGCCATTGTGTGTTCTTGCAAACCAGATTGTGGGTTTTGCAATGAAAGAAAAACGCAGCATTGATGACACAATCAAAACCATTAAAAGGGCGTATCCTTTCAGAAATCTTGATAAAAAAACATTCATCTCTGTTTTAAATCAGCTGAAAGAGGAAAGGATTATCTGGTTTGATAACAATTTTTTTGGTAAAAGGAAAAATGCTATTGATTATTTTTATGAGAACATATCAATGATACCTGATGAAAAAAACTACAGGGTCATGGATATATCATCAAGGAATTTTGTAGGCATACTTGATGAGAGATTTGTTGCAAACTACATAAATGAGGATGCAACATTCATTATGAAGGGTGTTTCCTGGAAGGTTGTTGAGATAAAAGATGATGTAATAAATGTTGAGCAAATATCAGAGATAGGTGAAATACCATCCTGGATTGGTGAGGAGCTCCCTGTACCCTTTGAGGTAGCAGTTGAAGTTGGTAAACTGAGAAGACAGTTCGGTAAAATTGAAAAAGACTATCCTGCAAGCCAGGAAACAATGAAAATATTTTCTGATTACATAAAAAAACAAACACCTGTACCAAATGACAGACTCATTACAATAGAGAACGGTAAAAACATTATTATAATCAACGCGTGCTTTGGTTCAAAGGTCAACGAAACAATAGCAAGAATATTATCCTCGCTAATTACTGCAAAAACAGGCTCATCTATTTCTATTCAGACAGGCCCCTACAGGATAATCCTTGAAACATCCACCCGTATTAAACCTGAAATCGTAAAAAAATATCTGCTTGAAACAAAACTTGAAACTGTTGAAGAAATTTTGAGAATTGTTTTAAAAAACTCCTCATATCTCAAATATCAAATGCTGTATGTTGCAAAAAAATTTGGTATGGTAAGGAAGGATGCGGACTACAGCATATTCGGGATGCATAAACTGATAGAACTTCTGAGAGACACAGTAATCTATGATGAGGCAATAAACAGGATTATACATGAAAAAATGGATGTTGAGAAAACAAAAAAAATTTTAGAACTTATTCAGAACAAAAAAATTGATGTTCAGCTCACAGAAATAACACCAATAGGTCTTGCCGGGATAGAAAAAAGAAAGGAACTCATAGGGCCCGAACTAGCAGACAGGGAAGTTTTGCTTGCATTGAAAAAAAGACTTGAGAACGAGTACACAGTACTTCTATGCCTGTCATGCAGGCATCACAGGAAAACAGGAATAAAAAATGTTGAAGATTTTAGATGCCCAATCTGCAACTCTGTTCTTGTTGCGTCAATAAATGAAAAAACTGTTCGGAATTTCGGAAAATTTTCTGAAAAAGAAATAAAAAAAATCAGGAAAAACGCAAACCTTATTCTCTCCCATGGTAAAAAGGCATTGCTCTGCCTTGCAGGAAGAGGCATAGGTGTTGACACAGCATCAAGAATACTGAGAAAAAGGTATGAAACGGAGGAGGAATTCCTGAGAGATATACTTTCTGCTGAGATTAATTATGCAAGGACAAAGCGCTTCTGGTAAGCCCTTTCTCTTTTCTTAAAAAGAAAAGAGAAAGCGACTTGCGGAAAGAGAAAAGAAGCAAGGGTTCTAAAGAACCCTTGAAAGCAAAATATTTTAACAATGTTTAAATGCTCAGATGCACATTCATATCTGAGGTGAAAAATCATGGTTTGCAAAGAGAAAGGCTGCTGTTCGAAAAAGAAAGCAAAATCCGGAAAAAAACACAAAAAGAAATAAGGCAATTCAGGTATGGGTATGCTGCCGAAAAATAAACCTATTGAATGCCCAAGATGTTGGGTTAAAATGAATCAAACAGAGGTAAATGTTTTAGGTCCTAATGTGA
>JASEEW010000117.1 GCA_030019485.1 Thermoplasmatales archaeon
TGCAAATGGATATAATATCTTAGAAAACGTGAACATCAGTTATGATCAACCAACAGGGACAAGCTTTAGTTTGTGGGTGAGAGCATCGCAAGACAATAATACATGGGGTCAATGGGTACTTGTGAATGTTGATGACGTGAGCCAGTCTTTTGTCAAGCTAGGAGGGAGATATTTCCAGTATAAAGTAGAATTGACTACTACGCGGCCCTTAGTAACTACAGGCGCAACCCCACAAATATTCTCAGTTACTTTATCTTTTAGTAAACTTGTGTGTAGTAAGACTAAATACTGGCTAGAACTAAATTTAACTCCAGGGATAAAGAATGCAAATCTCTATTATGAGGAAACACCTGAAAAAATATCCTTAAACTGGACAGCGAGTAATAAAACAGATGTCAGCGCCTTTTACAGAGAAGAAAACCTGTATGTTGAGCTTGAACTTGAGGGTTTACCCACCATGGTAAATCTGTCAATTGAAAACGGAACACCCTGCTCTACCTTAAATTATGAAGCTTCCTCTGTTCTTTCAAGGTTCTCTTACACATCCTATGATTTTGGATCAGGAGGTATAACCCATGTTAACATTTCTAACATTCCTTCACATGTCTGCGTAATAGGCACATTTAAAATCCCTCCTAAAGAGGAACCAAATCCTGATCCCAGTGATAGTTTCATAGGCAGGGTTTTAAACTATGTGATTGCAAGGATAGGCGCTACAATGCAGAGGGTAAGAAAAGCATTAACCAGTATTACAGAAATAGTTTCCACACCAAATAACATCTTTCATCTCATCCCTGATGAAACAATCTCCAAGGTTGAGTTTTGGTCTTTAAAAGGCAGGATTGAAAATGATGTTATTCACTGTGAATGTTTAAATTTATCAGGAAACTATGTCAGTATGCTTAACACCTCAATCCAGGCAGGCTTGAAAAACGTCACAGAGCTGAATCTTTCATTTGGCAGAAACATAACTTTAATGCTGAAAAGCAGCGGCGGAGAATGTTTTAAAGCACTTGGGCTGATTCATGACATGAAGGGTTTAATCAGTATCCCGGAAATGCCTGATACAGTATCTATCAAAGGAACCCCGGAGGAAATAAATTATTTATTCTTAGAATCTGCAGAACTTAATATTCTTGCAAAAACACAGAATTATAACATAAGTGCATCTATAAAAAATATTACCTCTGGCGTTTTTACAAAAAAAGATCAGAACATCAGTTTGGAGTTTGACTCGCCTGTTGAACTGGAATGTGCTGTAGGTAAAGGGAAACTTTATAAAATGACTAACAACTATTTCTTTACAAACACATCTGAAAAAACTGCTTCTTTAAGAATAGGGAATCTTAGATCTTTACATTTGGGTGAGCAGACAGGATTAATACTCTCTGAAGAATACCCTCTATACCCTCTGAAAATAATGCTTGAGACAAATGTTACATCAGGAAAAATTTTGATTAAAAACCTGCCCAGGAGTTTCAACGCCTCTTTACCCATGCCACTTATCACACTGCCTGAAATGGAAAATATGCATCCTACAATGGATTTATTCTCATCATTCGCCACTTCTCTGGAGCAGGCAACTCTAAACCTTGACAAAACAGTCAGAGAAGGATTCATTAATGGAACATTAGCATTCTCATACGGGTCTGACCTGTCCCCAGTTCTCGTTGTTAATCTCAGCACAGGTGAAAACACTCTGCCCTGGCAGCATGGCATAACACTAAAAAAATCCAATCTGACTCTAGATATGAAAGTATATTTTGAACTACCTGAAAAAGCATCTTTTGTTTTTGACAGGAGAAACGGCCTGGAACTCAGATACAAGTTTGAAAACTGGGCTCCGTCATTCAACTGGGTTTCTGCTAGTTTGGAGGTTGGAAACAAAAATCTTTTTGCCCTGCTAAACATCAGCGGTCTTGAGACTGCTGAAGGGATTATAAAACTGGTTGAGGAAGAACAAGTACCGCCCCCGGACGGAGTTACACCACCAACAGTTGGTGAACTAAATTTAAGCATTGAACTTTTTTTAATCTCTATACCTCAGGACTTAAATTTAACTGTTATTCGCGGTTCTAACCTGAGTTTAAGATGGGAGGCAAACAGTTCTATAAAGAGTATTTATTTAAATATCATAAGAGAAGATGAAGATGGTTCTTACCCCAGTCATCTCATAGTCAGGAACACGCCTGTAAAAGCAGATTTTAAAATAACATCAAGCCCAAAAGAAACAACACTTTTTCACATTCCGGAAATTAGTGTTAATGCCTCAGGTAAGTTAGATTTCAATCTAAAATTAGATGGTGAGCTTGTTGGGAGCAAAAGTGATTTCTTATTATATGCAGAAGGTCTGGAATATTTTTCATTAAAAGGACATGATAACACATTAACAATTAATAGTGCCGTGGATAAACTCCTATTCAGTGTGAGCAACACCCCTATGGGTGGTATGAAAGAAATCAAAGTCCTATCTCTTGGTTTAAAAAGACTAACACTTACTGCTAATTTCGTGTTTGGTAAATTCCCTATATTGGAGGTTAACTGTGATGCTAAAGAAACGCAGATAAACCTTACACCTTCCATAAGCACGCCGTTCGGTGAAAAAAACAGTATTGCCTTAACTGATTTCACATTCCTTTCATTAAACAATAGAAAAAACTCTATCAGGATAACAGACAGCAGAACTCATTACATAACAGTGGCACCAGTCCTCTCATTATGGATGTGAGAGTAAAGGTAATATAAACTGAAAACCATTCAGTTGCACCCCCCTCGCATCTTTCGCTATCGCTCGTCTTCATTCGCAAATTTTTGCTATGCAAAAATTTGCTCTCTGCAAGGAAAAACAAGTTTTTCCTTGCGCTCGCAAAAAATTTCTAATAGAAATTTTTTGCTCGTGCCGCGGTAACTCAGACTGGGAGAGTGCACGGCTGAAGACCGTGATGTCGCGTGTTCAAGTCACGCCCGCGGCATTTACAAATTGTGAGCGGAAGCGAACAATTTGTAAATACGAGGAATGCGAAGCATTCCGAAGTATCAGCAAATTTGCAAAAGCAAATTTGCTGTAAAAAAGAAGCGAGCAAAAATGAATGAATATACAAGGAATTTTGCTACACAAAATTCCGAAGCACTTACAGATTACGAACATCTTAAACAAATTGATGTAACATTTATATATTCTAAAGAGGTTATGAGCCTTGTTATGAAAATCCTAAAAAAATATTTGAAAATCATCAGTTTTGTCCTGCTCTTCGTATCTATTTTAATAATTGGTGTGGCAGGCTTTATACTCATTGAAAAGTTATCGTTCTTGGAATCTCTTCATTTAACTATATCTACAGTTACAACTGTTGGCTATGGTGATATAGTGCCAAAAACATATGCTGGAAAACTCTTTGCGGATTTTATCATGGTCTTTGGCATAGGTATAGGGTTTTATTGCCTTATGGAAATTTTTGGGTATGTGCTGACAGGACGCCTTAAGGAGGTGTTTAAGTTGGTGGATTATGGGAAAATTATTGAGAAGATGGATGAACATGTGATAGTATGTGGATACGACAGGGTTGGCAGAGCAACTGTTAAAGAACTACTTTCAAAAAAAGTTGATGTAGTAGTCTTAGAAAATACTGAGGAGAACCTGAAGGGTCTTCCAAAGAATGTACCCAGGATACTTGGCGATGCTACAAAAGAGGAGGATCTGAGAAGAGCAGGGTTGGAAAAAGCAAAATGTGTCATCATTACATTTGGAAGGGATCCTGACATTATTTTAGCTACAATTACAGTAAAATACTTTAGACCGAGTCTGATAACCATAGTAAGATCTAACAGTGAAGAAAATATAGAGAAAATGTACAAAGTAGGGGCGGATAATGTTATTTCCCCTGAGATAGAAGGGGGGAAAAGCATGGCTTATGATGCAATAAAAATCGTACATCCAAGTACGTAACTCCTATAGGATGATAGAAACTGAACTTGGTTCTATTGGGATGAAAAAAGGCGGACTTACCCAACAACATTTATATACCAAAAACCCTATGTATTTATGGTGATATGGGATGGGATTCCTTGAAAAGATAAAAAGGCTTTCGTTAAAAAAATTTTTGAAAAGGTTTTTTGGCAAAGCCCATCTGAAGATAGGCATTTATGGTCCGCCCAATGCTGGTAAGACAACACTTGCAAATAGGATTTTGAATGACTGGACAGGTGAGGCAATGGGTCCTGTTTCAGAAATCCCGCACGAGACAAGGAGGGCAAGGCTCAGGTCTAATGTTAAAATTCAGGCGGATGGCACTTCTCTATCTTTAGACGTAATTGATACACCAGGTATAGCAACAAAAATAGATTTCCATAATTTTGTGGAAAACTACGGGATGGATGAAGAAGATGGAAGAAGAAGGGCAAAGGAGGCAACAGAGGGCGTTATTGAGGCAATCAGGTGGCTTGATAATGTCGATGGTGTTCTACTGGTTATGGACACGGCAGAGGACCCTTTCACCCAGGTGAATATTACAATACTTGGAAACCTTGAAGCAAGAAAACTCCCTGTGCTCATAGTTGCCAACAAAATAGATTTACCAGAAGCAAGCCCTGCAACAATAAAGAGCGCTTTTCCCCAGCATCCAATCATACCAGTGTCTGCACTGGCAGGATACAACATTGATGGCCTTTACAGGGCAATGGTAAAACATTTCAGGTGATAAAAATGGAAAACGGTGTGAAAATAAATTTAATATCGCAGCAGAAACTTAATGAGTTTACGTCATCCGATAGGATAAAGTTTATTTTGGACCAGGTGAGAAATGGTACAGTGCTTGTTCTGGAAAAGGGGCTGACGCCTGTGGAAGAAATACATCTTATAGAGCAGACAATGTCCGAGATAGACCAGGACACATTCATAGGTGTTGAGATAGAACGTTACACTGATGATATTAAAACAAACTGGTTGAACAGAATTTTAAGGAGAACAGGCAGAACGTCAAGGATGACCGTGATAGGTCCTGCGCATCTGCTTAAAACCATACACAAAGACAACAAGGTTATTCAGGCTATGATACTCACCAAAAAAGCAGTTGTAGGGGAGGTGTAATGTCTCATCAGTGTTTGAAATGCGGGAAGGTTTTTCCAGATAGTTCACCACTGATTTTGAAAGGCTGCCCGGTATGTAATGGTACGCGATTTTTTTTCACAGAAAAACCGTTAAGTGAGGAAGAAAGGAAAAGACTGACTGAGCTTGCATCAAAGGACATAAAAACCTTTGTGAAGGACATGCTTACCAAAGGGAAAGAATACACCAAAACTGATATTGAGAATTTAATCAAGGCAGGTGAAAAGAAGGAATGGGTGGAAATCACACCAAAAACTGAGAAATTTGTGAAGAAAGGAAAGGTTGTTGAGGTTAAAGGTAAAAGGATAGCCGGTGTAAGAAAGGTTAAACCTGTTAAAGTCAAAGAAGTAAAACCGGCCAAAAAAACTGAGGAAAGAAAAGAAAAAGTTGCAGAAAAAGAAAAGGCGGTTAAGGAAACAAAACCCCAAATAGAAACTGAGGAAGTAAAAGAAACTGTGCCTGAGGTCGTGAACATAGTTGAATCAGGTGTTTATGAAATTGATGTTGAGTCATTGCTTGAGAAAAGCCCTGTGATAGTCAGGCGCGATGGAACATATCTTGTTCATCTCCCATCATTGTTTGGGAAGATTGTGGAGAAAGAATAGGGTAGGTTTAGATTATTTAAATTATATTTTTGATGTGATGTTTGGAGTTGCATATAACGTTC
>JASEEW010000118.1 GCA_030019485.1 Thermoplasmatales archaeon
AAAACAAGGGGTTAGGAGTCAGGAGTTAGGGTTTAGGGAACTACTCTCCCCTAATCCCTATCTACTAACTCCTAACTTCTTGCATGCCCTAGCCCCTAGCTACTGGCCCCTAACTACTAGGAGGGGGGTGAGATAAAATGCCGTCATTGAAGGAATTATCAAAAAAACAGGAAAAACTCGCGTCAGGTCACAGACTCTGTGCAGGATGCGCAGAACCAATAATTGTGCGTCAAATACTAAGTGCAACAGATGAGCCTGTTGTTGTTGCCAATGCCACAGGATGCCTTGAGGTTGCCACAACAATATATCCCTACACATCATGGAAAACCCCATGGATTCATTCTGCTTTTGAAAATGCCGCATCAACAATCGCAGGTGCTGAAGCATGTTATCAGGTTTTAAAAAGAAAAGGGAAAATGAACAGGGAAATAAAATTTGTAGCATTTGCTGGTGATGGCGGCACATATGATATTGGCATTCAGGCGCTGTCAGGCGCAGCTGAAAGGGGACATGATTTTTTGTATGTCTGCTTTAACAATGAGGCGTACATGAACACAGGAATTCAGAGGAGTTCTGCAACGCCAAGGGGTGCATCAACAACAACATCACCTGCAGGCTCTGTTATCCCTGGCAAAAAAGAATATCCAAAGGATTTAACAGAAATCATGGCTGCACACAGGATTCCCTATGTTGCCCAGGCATCACCCGGATACTACAATGATTTGATAGCAAAAGCAGGCAAAGCATTCAGCATTGAAGGACCAAAGTTCATGAATGTTATATCACCCTGCCCAAGAGGATGGAGGCATCCAACAGAGGTAACCATAGATATTTCTAAAAAAGCTGTTGAAACCTGCTTCTGGCCATTGTATGTAGTAGAAAACGGTGAGTACAGACTTACAGGAAGCTCAAAAATGATTGCTGATGGAAAAAAACAAAAAATTCCTATAGAGGAATACCTGAAAATGCAGGGAAGATTCAAGCATCTGTTCACAGAAAAATACAAAGCAGTTATTCCTGAGATCCAGTCAAGGATAGACAGGAACTGGGATGTTTTGAAAAAGAAATGCGGGTACTAAAGGATACGTTTCTGAGATGAGTCTTGTTATTCACACTCTTTCTGACAAAGATTCCTTTGCTTCCCTTTTAAATTTTCGACACAAAAGCAACTGTGCAAAGCGATTACTTACTCCCTCTACCCATGTGACTTGCTCCTCTTTTTGTCTAAAGTAATACTTTAGACTTTCTATTAATTTCTCAATAGATGTGTCACCAATATTATAACTGTTAACATTAGTAGATATTCCCAACTTTGTATAAACTACAATATGATGTAAATTCCAATTCTTTTTCCTTCCAGTCCATGGATCAACATTCATAGCAGGCATATTTTTTCTTTCCTCAACACGTACTATCGATGAATATTCTATAAAATTTTCTCTCCGTAGAAAGAAATCTAGAATACCTTTTTCAATGGGTATAAAACCATTTTCATAAATCTCTAAAAATTTGTTTTGAAATTTATTTATATACGCAAAAAAGGACATAAACCCAATAGCCATACTACAGAACACTATGAGACCAAGACCTCTTTTGTTGTATGGGGTTATTGTAGCATACAAGATAATTGATAAAGCCACAAACAAAAGAAAAATAACGATTAACAATAGTAATTCGGCAGAATTCTCCATCCGATATTGTCGCACTTCTGTTTTTAACAATAATTGTCCTTTTTTCATTAGTCCTCCAGATTTTTAAAGGGACACTTGATGAAATCCTCCAGTATTCTTTTATGGTCAAACGCAAGCTCAGGGAGATTGTTTAACGAAAAAAGCTTAACATTTTTTGCATCAGAGCCGGATTTCAGTTTACCGCCAACAACCTTCAAACAATAAACGATTGTGACGGTGTGCCCCCTGGGGTCCCTTTCAGGGTCAGAGTAAACATCAAAAAGGTTTTTTATTTTTGTTCCCAGTCCTGTTTCCTCCCTCATTTCCCTAACAACTGCATTTTCAACCTTTTCACCGTAATCCACGAAACCGCCAGGGAGTGCAAAGCAATCCTTAAAAGGAGGATCCTTTCTTCTGATAAGAACAATCCTGTTTTTATGCAAAACTATTCCATCCACTGTCAGATGCGGTGACGGATGTTTTAATGTTTTTTCAACCATTTTTTCTTTTTCCATATAAGTTTTTAGAATTTTTTTACCTGCTTCTGTCAGCTGTGTTTTCCCACCTTCCCTGCCTCCCCTTTCAGAAACAACAATCGCCTCACCAACCGATTTATTGATTTTTTGGATAATCCCCCATGCATGCCTGTAACTCATTTTCATTTTATGTGCGGCTTCTGTAAGAGAACTGTGTTTATCAATCAATTTTAATAATTCTGCCCTGCCAGAGCTGAGTAAAAACTTTTTGTTCTTCATAAGACGCAGTTTTGATTTGAAAGAGTACATCAATCTATAAATGCAATAGGGTGATTTTAAATGTTGCCCAATATTCTACTGTTTCCATCAACTTTCAGTGTTGATAAATGTTGTCATGATGCTCATAATCCTCAAAAATCACTGTTTTTGTTTTTTCATCTGCAGAAAAGGTTAGAACAAAATGTTTATCCACATGAACCCTTTTCCAGTTTTGTAAAGGTGCTCTTAGATTCTTGTAGTGATGTGGATTTTTAACAACCTCATTCATCTTTTTTGAGATTATGTCAACCTGTTTCTTGTTCTTTTTAGCCAGCTTCTTCAATTTCTTATCTAAGTTTGGTTTAACATCAAGAGAATACATCCTATCTTAGTCTATAACGTTTCCTTAAATTTTCTACGCTACCGACTTTTATAGGCTTCTGTTTCATTATTCTTTTAGCTTTCCTTATGTACCCTGGTCTGAGCTCAGGCTCCAGAATATGTTCCTCATACTGTTCAGCCATCAAATCAATAGACTCGGACTTGTCTTTAAGACCATATTTTGCCTTCAGAATATTCAGGATTCTGTTCGTATGCTCAGAGATGTTAATCACAGCCTGCACCATATATATCACCTATATGTTATATATACATGACATATATATAAAGATTATTATGGTGTTAAACAAGAAAAGGTTAATATCATCCAAGGGCATTATGATATACAACGGCAGGCTGGTGAAGAATGATAAAAGTCATCAATGGTAGGGATAACAGAATAAAAGTCACATTTCCGTACAACCCCGATTATATTGTGAAGATAAAAACTATCAATGGGTACAGATGGCATCCTGAAGAAAAATATTGGAGTGTGCCGTATACCAATGGGATATTAGAGAAGATTTTAAAGATTTTTGAAAAAGAGAAAATCCATATAGACCCTGCCCTGCAAGTTAAGACTTCTATTCCTGTCATTGCGAGGAGCGAAGCGACAAAGCAATCTCTTCATAACTTTGAAGACCTCAGAAGAGAACTCATTTCAAGAAAATACAGCCATAAGACTGTCAAAGTTTATATTTATACTCATGTAAGCACAAAAAATCTTGGTAAGATAAAAAGCCCGTTAGACAGTTTAAACTTGGAGGAAGGTGGTGATGATTAAAAGAAATTCAAAACAGAATGGGATCTGGCACTTCAACCAGAAGGGAAATAAACGAAATACTTCGTTTATCATCCCCATTTGGGAGTATAAACGAACTTGTTCGGTTATGAATGAGTTAGCCAAAATTTCTAATTCTCCTTCGCAAACGAAGGTAAACCTGAACCACCAAAAACGGGCTTGGCTTCGTTTAACGACAGAATAGAGGAGCAACGATCTATTTGTGAAAGTAGCAGAGTTTCACTTTCACTTACCCCCTTGATATATCTATATATATGGAAAGGAGAATGACAAGTACAATGGAATGCATAAAGTCAATAACAGAACCTAGACTATCCAAACCAGGCCCTGGAAGGACCATTGTAAACTCTATTAAAGAGTGGACCGAAGGTTTAATTGATGTTCGGTTCAAGCTAATTGAAAATGCGAAAAAAATGGGAATTAATAGAGAAATAGAAACGTTTTATATGGCTTATTTCGAGGCTAAAATCCCTGTGATTGAACAAAAAGAACTAAGGAGAAACGAGATTGAGTTAACAACGAATGCTGTTTTAAGTACTTGGTTGATGGCGGTTTCTTCTGGGTATATAACCAGGAAAAGCAGTTTGTATGATTCAATTTGCTGGTTCATTAATGTAAATAACAATTCGGATTTACAAGTGATAAAAACATGGCTTTCTTCTGTAGATATTAGACCAATTCAGAATCTGAGCTATGATAATCGATTTTTAGATTTATATCCGTATATCTTAGAAGTTTTCGAGACAGATGACGAGATATTTTTAAAGGGGTCTCAGAGATTAAAGAAACGTAAATACGGTATCTATTATACCCCCTCAGATGTAGCATTTTATATGGTCAGAAACACAGCAGAGAAAGGAGAAAATGATTACCGCCCCTTATCATGGATAGATCCAGCCTGTGGAACAGGTATTTTTTTAAGAACTATTATGGAGTATTACTTAAAATACAAAAAAACAATTTCAAATAATATCTCTTCATTGTTGGAATTTTTTATTCATCACATTTATGGCATTGATATCAGTAAAGTAGCCGTTCAATCGAGCACATTTACAATTTTGACATTTTGTTTAAGTGAATGTAGTGATAAGATCTCCTCTCCTTGGGAGGATTGGCAAAAGATACGAGGAAATATTGTTTGCTTCGATTCCACAAAAATTGATAGTACGATCAACAAAGTGAAAGATATCGACTTCAAACGAAGGCGAATAGAAACAAAAGAAAAACGTAATCTCGATTCCCAAGATGATAATGCCATTATAAATCCACCAATTTCACCATCTATCACAGATGTATTTCCGGAAGTCGAAGATGGTTTTACTCACTTTGTTACAAATCCCCCCTATTCTAAAAGTATTGTAAATATGCCCCGGACGCAAAAAACTCTCTTTGATGAACAAATAGATATTCCTCTTAATGGTAACCCTCTTTTCCTCGATTTCATTCGTATGATGTGGCTTTTTTGCAATTCCAAAAGAAGATCATGTAGCATAGTTTGTCCTCTCTCACTCACGTATAACTCTGGAAAGCCGTTTATAAATATCAGAAAACAATTATCCAAAAAAAAGGGAGACTGGTACTTCGCCAATTTTGACAGAACACCAGATTCTCTTTTCGGGGATGATGTAAAAACCAGAAATACCATCATACTTCATAACTTAAATTATCAGAATAGTAATTCTACATCCTTTTACACAACATCACTATTAAGGTGGAACAGTAGAAAAAGGGATTCATTCTTTGAAAGTATTTCATTTACTGAGTTGAAACGTAATAATACGACCCAACTAATTCCAAAAATCGGTAGTAAGATAGAAATGGAAGTATATAACGCACTCCTAGAGGATCATAAATCAAATGAAGTCATTAATTTCTCAAAGAAAGGGGGACAATACCAGCATCCCCTCTATATTGGAAAAACCTCTTACAATTGGTTAGCTGCATATCCTATCAATCCATTTTCAAATATTCAAGACTCTGCCCTGCATTCGACCTTGGACCTTATGCACTTCGAGAGGAAAGAAGATATGCTTTTAATGTTCGGCCTGT
>JASEEW010000119.1 GCA_030019485.1 Thermoplasmatales archaeon
AACTATTCCTCTCGGACGAGCCATCTTTTTATCATCGAGAGGTTATATGGCGATAAAACTATATTAAGGTATCTAAATTAGGACAATAGGAAAGTAAAACACCCTACTATTCTACACCACCATAATCCAGGCAAAAACATTTATATCTGAAAACAGCGATACCCTACTGAGAGTGATAAAGATGGGATTCTTTGATAAAATTCTTGGACAGAAAAAACCTGTAGGTGAGCCTGATAAATTCATTGACCTCACAGAATGGGTTGAGCCGGGAATGGAGAAATCTGATGAATCTGTAAAAATGACGGTAAAGGTTGCAGAAATTTACAGATACGAGGACTTGGGGAATCTGACAGCACCAGTGTACAATGGTAATATGCTTCTTCTTGATTTCTCACCTATTGCTGGTGATGATTTCATGCTGAGAAGGATAACAACAGAGTTAAAACAGATGACTTCGGATATCGGCGGTGATATCGCAGGTGTAGGCAGGAACATGTTTATCGTTACGCCAAGCGGTGTGAGGATTGACAGGGAAAAGATAAGGGGTACATACTAAACTCCGCACTTTTTAGGTGTTTGCTTTGCAAATAGAGACTCCCTGCCCAGCCTGCTTCATCAAACCAATATACTACACCACAACAACAATTGACATTCCATATTTTGGTGAGATTATCCAGACCACTGTGTTCTGCAAAAAATGTGGTTACAGGCATTCTGACATAATTATTACAAATGTAAATGAGCCGACCAGATATAGATATCCCATCGCATCTGAGAAAGATATGTTTATTCGGGTTGTGCGCTCATCCTCCGGAACGATATATCTGCCTGAGATTGGTGCAACTGTGGAGCCAGGGCCACTCGCAGAATCTTTTGTTTCAAACATAGAGGGAGTTCTTGAGAGAATAAAAAATGTGACAGAGGATATGGATACAAAGAACAGGGAAAAGAAAAAAGAGATTTTGGAGAGGATTGAAAAAATAAGAAACGGGAAAGAAAAGGCAACATTAATCATTGATGACCCTCTTGGGAATTCTGCAATCATAGGAAAGAAAGCAAAAAAAAGAAAATTAACTGATGATGAACTTAAAAAATTAAAAATGGGGCCGCTCATTTTTGATATGGGAATCAGAAAGAAGTAGGGCATCTTTTTTTCAAAGGGCAAAAACTGCATTTCTTTTTCCTGCAGAAATCTTTACCCAGTCTCATCAATGCTGTTTCAAATTCAGAAAACTCAAAATCCGAAAGATTCTTTCTCCAGTAGTTTTCTAAATCTTTTATCCCCAGATTTTTTGCTGCCAAAAGGACCAGGCCTCTTGGTGCTGGTCTGGCTTTTTCCCAAACACTTCTCATTTCCCTGAGAAATATTCCAGCAGTAACCTCCCCAACACCTTTCCCGAGTTTTTTCAATTTATCCTCTAAATCTTTTGAATTTATTGCTTTTTCATGCAGATTGTCCAAGTTACCATAATTTTTTATCAGATTTTCAGAAACCTCCAAAAGTTTATCAGCAGTTTTAAAATCATATCTTACGTATCCGCCTTTGTCCAATATCCTAACAAGTCTGTCCCAGCCTGCTTCAATTATTTTTTTAGGCGTAACAATCTTTTCAGAGCCAAACTCTTTGTAGGTGTTTACTGCAATTTTTTCTGTTATCCTGGCACCAAATAACATTGATGCAAGAAACCATTTAAAAGGCTCGTTTTTTAAATCAATACCAAGCATTTCTGAATATTTTTTACCGTATCCTTTAACAAAATCTCTCATGTCAGTAATCCCAGATATATTCCAGTTCCGCCTTCTTTTTTTTCAAATCCTCATCAAAAGGATCAATTTCCAGTGCTTTTTTATAGCATTTAACCGCATCCCTGAATTTTTCAAGCAGCAGCAGGGTGTCCCCTTTCCCCTTCCATGCAGCCTTGGAACCCGGCTCGATCTTCAACAGTTTGGAGTAGCATTCCGCTGATTCTTCGTACATTTGAATCTTATACAATGACATCGCTTTGTAATACAGAATCTTTGTATCCATGGGTTTTAGCCCCAGCGCTTTACTGAAATTTTCAACAGCATCCCTGTACCTTTTGTCATCATATGCCCTGAATCCCATTGCAATGTAATCATCAAGGTTCACAATGGTAAAAGGATTTATAAATTAAAAAATTGATGGTTGAAGTACTATTAAACTCAGCAACACAAATTTCCCCGTAATACCTCAACCGAAAAACTTTCGGTTCCTCTGGAAAAACCAGAGGCTTTTCCAAGGATATTAGGAATTTGTGAAAACAAATTCCATAATATGCTGAGTTTATAATCTGTACCCGGCCTCCTGCAGCCACTTACACATCCCACAATCCTTACCTGAAGCAGGTGGAGAGGGCATGTTAAGTATCTCCCCTACCTTCCCAAGCAAGGGCACAATATTTTGTGAATTCAAATTCGCTTTGACCCATGTTATGTCAAATGGAACATTCCCATTGGTAAGATTCCCATTTTTTGGATAAAAGTACAGAAGCCCGCCCCCAGCCACTTTCCCTATATTCCTTTCTACCAAGAATGCATAACCATCGAGCTGGGTTTGATAGTACTTTGGTACATCGTTCTGCGGTTTGCTTGTCTTATAATCAACAATCCAGTATCCTCCATCTGTTTCCACCAGGGCATCCAGTTTTCCTTTCATTATTAATCCGCTTTCCGGCTCAAATGCCTTTAGGAGTTTCGTGGCACCAAGGAATCTACCTTTTATCGGGAACCAGGGCGGAGGATTTGTCTTTCTTTCATCCATAAAATTCTTGATTATGCTGTCCATCCTGGAAAGGACGCCTGGAAAAACACCAGGCATTGCCCCTATTTTCTCAGAAAACCAGAAGCATCTCGGGCATTCATTTACCAGATAGATACTTGTTACGCTGACACTGATGCTGTTTGTCATTCACACACCTATTTCCTTCATAATGATAGATGCTCCTGCCGGGATTTGAACCCGGGTCTGAGGCTCACATCCCTTCACTTACACTTCGGGCTTTAAAAACCCGAAAAGGGTCGAAAGGCCTCGATGATTGTCCGGACTACACTACAGGAGCAATTTATGAGCAGAGCGAATAAATTGCGACTTAGTGGAATCTTTGATTCCACGCTAGGAGCAAATTACGAGGCATAATTTGCGACCAGGAGGAATTTTCTACAAATTCCTCTGTGGGAGCACTCCTCATCTTTTAACTAAACTCAGCAACCGAAATCAAATCGGTAAAGATTTCACGTTGAAATCCATGTTGCTGAGTTTACTGTATGCTGAATGGTGTTTTTCCTTTTATAAACTTTGCATTTTAGTAGTTCACTTTGTGAATTCCGTAAAATGCTTAGGAATTTGCTTTGCATTTTACGGAAAATGCCAGAAGCATTTTCCTAAAATCTTAGGAAAACCCTTTGGTTTTTCCGTAAGAAATTCCGTAACATCTCATCCTAAAAACTTAGCCCCCTGAAACCACCCTAACAACCTTCAGTACATCCTTGTCTTTTAGTTTTTCATCAACTGGCATAGGGACATCGTTTCTAATTACAAGCATTACATCAGGGTTTAAATTAAGCATTTTCAGCATGTTCAGTGCTGTTGAATCTTCCTGAAGTTCTATTTTCCTTTCGTTTTTCCCAGGAAGCAATACTACCTTGACAATCATATCAACCGATATGGTTATAATGTTGCTGTGTATTTAAGATTTGGTGATGTCTGTTTCCATATTCCTCTTCCTCATGAGTTCATTCCCTTCGCAGATTTTGCTTTGCAAAATCTGCTCTCTGCAGGGAACTTCGTTCCCTGTGTTCGCAAATTACTCCGTAATTTGCTCTCTGCAGGGAATTGCAAAGCAATTCCCTGCGCTCACAGATTTTTTTCTTTCAGAAAAAAATCTGTGCACTGAGAGGAATTTGTTTCACAAATTCCTCTCGCTCGCAAATTTTTTGCGTAGCAAAAAATTTGCTCGTGCCGGGGTAGCCAAGTGGATTAAGGCGACAGGCTCGAGACCTGCTGGTGCTCTGCACCCCATGAGTTCGAATGGTTCGGATTGCATCCTCCCATACTACGGAATTCCATAGGAATTCCGTATGTTCCTAGGAGTTGTGTAACAACTCCGTCGGATTTCAAGATTGCAATCCAATCTTGAAAATCTCATCCCCGGCGTCTTCATGAGGGAACATAGTGAGCGAATGAAATATTTCGGAATTCACAAAGTGAATTCCTCATATCTGCTCACATAGGTTCGCAGAATACGAGGAATTTTGCGTTAGCAAAATTCCGAAGTATCTACAAATTTGCTCCGCAAATTTGTAGAGAGTAGGAAACTTGTTTCCTACGGATTTTCATGAGCGAGCAGAGCGAGTGAATGAAGATAGCAGGAAACTTTGTTTCCTGCGGATTTGAAAAATTGCACCAGCAATTTTTCATTATTAGGCTGGTGAAGCAAGTGAGCAAAAAACATGAAGGATTTTAAAAGCGATAACTTAATTAATCCGTATGATAATTAATGGATAGGTGATTCGATGACAATTCTGCAAAAACATCTGAACGAGCTGATAGGAAAGGATATAGTGCTTGTGATGAGTGATGGTCAGGCGTTCAAAGGCAAACTATCTGCGTTTGATGAGGAAAATATAATGCTTACAGATGTTATGGAGTCAAGGGCTGCTGATGCGCGTTGGAGAGAAGCATTGGTTACAGTCCCGAGTAGCGGTATTGAAGGCGCAGGCGGCAGCGGCATAATGATAGGCGATTCTGGTACATCAATGCTGAAGCTCACTACAGTTATTCTAAGAATCCGGCATATTTCAAGGGTATGGTTGTGGAAGCCGGAAACACCTGAGGGATTCTGATTGGAGTTCATTATTGTCCTTGTGGAGCCTAAATACGGAGGTAATATTGGTGCTGTTGCAAGGGCAATGAAAAATTTTGGTTTAACAAAACTGAGAATTGTAGGGCCTAAAATTGATGAAGAGGCATATAAAAGAGCGATGCATGCAAAAGACGTTTTGGAAAATGCAAAAATTGTTAATACATTTGAAGATGCAATAAAAGGCTTGGATTATGTTGCAGGGACATCAGGTATTGTGAATCTGAATGAAAAAAAGCATATTAGAAACCCTTTAACATTGAAGGAGTTTGCTGAAAAAATTTATGCGATAGACGGAAAAATTGGGCTTGTGTTTGGCAGGGAGGATCTTGGTTTGTTTAATCATGAACTTGAGAAATGTGACATTGTTGTAACCATTCCATGTGATGAAAATTATCCTGTGATGAATCTGTCGCATGCGGCGGCAGTATTTTTCTATGCGCTCGGTGCAAAAAAACTAATAGAAAAACCAAGGGAATCATCCGGTTTTGAAAAAGAAAAACTGCATGAACATTTTTCGTCTCTTCTGGATGAAATAAACTATCCGAAACACAAAAAAGCCGGGACAAAAACCATGTTCAGAAGAATTATTGGCAGGGCCATGCTTTCAAAATGGGAATTTCATACACTGATGGGTGTTTTCAGCAGAGCGATAAAGAAAAGAGAAAAAACTTAATATCTTCCAACACTATTTTAGAAAGTGGGAGAACCATGAAAAAAATAACCGCGATAATAATGGCATT
>JASEEW010000120.1 GCA_030019485.1 Thermoplasmatales archaeon
ACCAGCCAACTGAAGGCAGGGCAAGACAGGGAGGGCTGAGGTTTGGTGAGATGGAAAGAGACTGCCTGATAGGGCATGGTGCATCAATGGTTATCAAGGACAGGCTGCTTGATGAATCTGATGGCACTGTTGAGTATGTGTGCGGCAGCTGCGGGCATATTGCAATGCTGGACAGGAGAGGATTTTTGCGCTGTCAGAACTGTAAAGGAAGCAGTAATATCCATCCTGTACGTATGAGCTACGCATTTAAACTTTTGGTGAATGAACTTAAATCGCTTGGTGTTGTCCCCAGGCTGAAATTGGGTGATTTAACATGATAGGGATTAGTAGCCAGGGGTTAGTAGTTAGGGGAAAACAAGAAGTCAGTAGCCAAGAGTTAGGGATTAGGGAAAAAAGCAGTTCCCTAGCCCCTAGCTACTTGCCCCTAACTACTTGCATAAAGGTGGGAACATGATAGGCGTACCTAAAAGGGTTAAAAGCATCAATTTTAATCTCCTGTCCCCAAAAGAGATGAGGGCGATGTCTGCCACAAAAATCATAACCGCGGATACATATGATGATGATGGTTTTCCAATAGACATGGGGCTGATGGACCCAAAACTTGGTGTTATAGAACCAGGGTTAAGATGCAAGACATGTGGTGGAAGGGTTGATGACTGCCCAGGACATTTTGGTCATATTGACCTTGCGATGCCTATAGTGCATGTTGGTTACGCAAAACTAATTGCGTATCTTCTGGAGTCAACCTGCAGAAAATGCGGCGGGCTGCTGTTTTCAAAGGAAAAGGTCAAAATACAATTGGAGAACAAAGGAAACACATCGTCTGCAACCATCTGTCCGCACTGCGGTGAGAAGCAGAAAAAAATTGTTCTGGACAAACCAACCACCTACAGGGAGGAGGGGCATAAACTAACTCCAAAGGAGATCAGGGAAAGGCTTGAGAGGATTAGTGATGAGAATTTACCACTCCTGGGTTTGAACCCGAAAACTGCAAGACCTGAATGGATGGTTTTAACAGTGCTTCCTGTGCCGCCAGTTAATGTCAGGCCATCAATTACACTGGAGTCTGGTGAAAGAAGCGAGGATGATTTAACACACAAACTTGTTGATGTTCTGAGAATCAATCAGAGACTCCAGGAAAACAGGGATGCAGGTGCACCCCAGCTTATTGTTGAGGACCTCTGGGAACTGCTTCAGTATCATGTAACAACGTATTTTGATAATCAAACTGCAGGCATACCTCCTGCACGACATCGGTCTGGAAGGGCGCTGAAAACCCTGACTCAGAGATTAAAGGGTAAGGAGGGCAGGTTCAGATCAAACCTTTCTGGTAAAAGGGTGAATTTCTCATCCAGAACTGTTATCTCACCAGACCCAAATATCTCAATAAATGAGGTTGGTGTTCCCATAGATTCTGCAAAGGAGCTTACCGTCCCAGTATCTGTTGCACCGTATAACCTTGAAACTGTAAAAAAGATTGTTGCAAACGGTCCAAGTTATCCTGGTGCAAACTATATTATAAGACCTGATGGGCGAAGAATAAAGATTACCCAGAAAAATGCGGAAGAGTTTGCTGAAAAACTGGAGGTTGGTTTCACTGTAGAGAGGCATTTAATGGATGGCGACATTGTTTTATTTAACAGGCAGCCATCATTGCACAGGATGAGCATGATGGCCCACGAGGCAAGAATCATGCCTTACAGGACATTCAGGCTAAATTTAGCTGTGTGTCCTCCATACAATGCGGATTTTGATGGGGATGAGATGAACCTGCATGTTCTGCAGAGTGAGGAGGCAAGGGCAGAAGCAAAAATTTTGATGATGGTACAGGAACATATTCTGTCACCGAGATTTGGCGGCTCTGTCATAGGGGCACTGCATGACCATATCACTGGTGCATTCCTCCTGACATACAGGGATGCAAAATTCACAAAAGATGAGGTGTTAACAATGGTGTCTGCAATAGACTTTACAGGCAAACTTCCGAAACCAGCGAAAGACAACCACTGGACTGGAAAACAAATATTTTCACTGCTTTTACCAAAGGACCTTAATATGGATTTCAGGGCATCAATATGCAAACTCTGCGACATATGTAAAAAACATGGATGCAGAGATGATGCCTATGTTATGATTAAAAACGGTAACCTTGTAACAGGTGTAATTGACGGCAGGGCAATAGGGGCATTCAAAGGAAAAATACTGGACAAGATTGTGCGGGATTATGGGAAGGATGCAGGCAGGGAATTTATTGACAAAGTTACAAAACTTGCGATAATAGCTATAACAATTAAAGGGTTTACAACAGGCATAGATGATGAGGATATACCAGAGGAGGCAAAAAAGCAGATTGAGGAAATAATGAAAAAGGCTGAAAAGGATGTAAATACTCTAATTGATGCATATAAAATTGCTCTCGTTGACCCATCTAAAAAAGGAGCACTGGAGCAGATGCCTGGGAGAAGTATCCAGGAAACACTTGAAGTAGAGCTCATGAAGGTTCTTGGCAGGGCAAGGGATGATGCTGGCAAGGTTGCGGGCAAGCATCTCGGCATGGACAACCCTGCGGTCATCATGGCTGTCTCAGGTGCAAGGGGCAGTATGCTAAATCTGAGCCAGATGGCAGGCTCCATAGGTCAGCAGTCTGTTAGGGGTGAGAGAATCAAAAGAGGGTATCAGGACAGGACATTGCCGCATTTTCAAAAAGACGATTTAAGTTCCGGGGCAAGGGGTTTTGTTAAATCATCATACAAATCAGGGCTGACGCCAACAGAATATTTTTTCCACAGCATGGGAGGCAGAGAAGGACTGGTTGACACAGCAGTAAGAACATCCAGATCAGGCTATATGCAGAGGAGGATGATCAACGCATTAGAGGATTTGAAGGTCAAGTATGATGGTTCTGTCAGAAACACAGCAGGCACAATAATCCAATTCTCCTATGGTGAAGACAATATTGATCCTACAAAAAGCGTTAGAGGGGATGCTGTAGATATTGATGAGGTCGTCAGAAATATTCTGCATTTTGAAGTTGAGTCTAAAATAGAAGGCGAAGAAATTAAAGTAGCGGGAGAGGAAGAAATGGGTCTGCCAAAAGAACCGGAACCATCCACAGAAATTGAGGTTGAGGAGGAATAAATGGCAAAAACAACTGAAAAACTGAAAGAAACTGTTCAGAAAGAACTTGAGAAAATGAAAATACACATCCCTGAGTCTGTTGTGGATAAACTGGTGGCAAGGATTGGCAGAAAAAAAGTTTCCATCAAAGATTTAAGAAATGTGCTGAAAGAAGTTGCTGAAAAGTTCGCCCAGCATATGATTGAGCCTGGTGAAGCAGTCGGCATTGTTACAGCACAGTCAATAGGTGAGCCTGGTACGCAGATGACCATGAGAACATTCCACTATGCTGGTGTGGCTGAGATGAATGTCACATTAGGACTGCCGCGTCTGATAGAAATAGTTGATGCACGAAAAACACCATCCACGCCCATGATGGAAATACATCTGCTGCCCAAGTTCAGGGATGATAGAAAAAAAGTTGGAAAGATTGCCTCAGAAATTGAGATTACAAAAATTATTGATATCGCAGAGGTTGAGACAGACATAACAAACATGCAGGTAATCATTAAACCAGACCTGAAAAAAATAAGGAAAAAAGAAATTACCATGGACAACATTAAAGAAAAACTGCTGGAAAAAGGATATGAAATTGAGAGCAACAAAAGCACCATTAGTATAAAGTCTGAGCCCTCTTACAGGAAACTGCATGCCCTTGCGACCGAGATTAAAGTTATGAAAATAAAAGGGAAAGACGGCGTCTCCAGGGCACTTATCAAGAAAGAGCCTGAAGGATACGTGATATACACAGAGGGTTCAAACTTTGCAAAAGTCCTAGAGATAGATGGTGTTGATCAAACCACTACAACAACAAACAATATTTATGAAATATTTGAAGTCCTGGGCATTGAGGCAGCAAGAAATGCTATAATAGATGAGGCGAGTAAAACACTGCAGGAGCAGGGATTAAATGTAGATATTAGACATATCATGCTGGTCGCTGATCTTGTAACAAACAAGGGAACTGTTGAATCCATTGGCAGACACGGTGTCTCAGGAAAGAAGAGCTCGGTGCTGGCGAGGGCTGCATTTGAAATCACAGTCAATCATCTTCTCAATGCAGGGGTGGTGGGTGAGGATGAGCCTCTGGTGGGTGTAACAGAAAACATAATTGTGGGGCAGCCCATATCTCTGGGAACAGGCGTGGTTCAGCTTGTTTACAAGCCAAAGAGGTGAGGAGTATGGACATAAACAGGGCGCTGAGAAACGTAGTATCAACAGGAAAGGTGTACATAGGGTTTGAGCGGACAAAAAAATATTTGGAAAAAGGTACTGTAAAGATGGTTATTGTTTCTTCAAACTGCCCCTACACAGAATGTATTGAAAAATATTCCGTACCTGTACATAAATACAACGGCTCAAACACAGAACTTGGTGCAGCCTGCGGAAAACCGTTTCCTGTTTCAGTACTTTCCATAGTGGAGCCTGGAGAATCAGACATACTGCACATTCAAAAGTGAGAAAAATGGACATTAAATTTGATGCCTCAACCATGCGGTACATCACCCTGTTTGAAGGCTTAACCAGAGCAAGTGTGAAAGACTGCCTTGAGCTGGAAGAAAAGATTATTTTCGTTGTCACAAAAGGACATCTTGGACTTGCAATAGGAAAAAACAGCGTGAACCTGAAAAAATTAAAATTTGTCCTGAAAAAAAACATAGACATCATAGAACACTCTGATGATGTTGCTAGTTTCATAAAAAATATTTTCCATAACTACAGGGTTATTGACGTAGTAATAGAGAGCAATAACGCAACAGTGATTGTTGAGCCGAAAGACAAAGGCAAAGCAATAGGAAAAAACGGAAGAAATCTTAGGGTCGCAAGGGAAATAGCGCACAGGCATTACGGCATTCAAAGCATGGTGGTAAGATAGCATCAGGAGGTATTTAATTTGGATTTCCAATATTTTTTTAACTCGGATTTTTATGCTTGGGTTTTTCTTCCCCTTGCCATTTTTCTTGCGAGGGTGTGTGATGTTAGCCTTGGAACAGTTCGCATAATATTAATATCGAGGGGAGTGAAGCTCGCTACGCTTATAGGTTTTTTTGAGATTTTGGTTTGGCTCCTAGCTATTGGACACATTATGCAAAATCTAACAAATTTCGGATACTATATTGCATATGCTGGCGGCTTTGCAGCAGGCACCTATGCTGGAATACTGATCGAGAATAAGCTGTCGCTAGGCGTGGTTATCCTTAGGATTATTACTAGGCGGGATGCTACTGAATTGATAAAGCATCTAAAAGAACAAAATTACGGTGTTACCACGATAGATGCACAGGGTGTGTCTGGCCCAGTAAAGATAATCCTCATTGTGATTAATCGTCATGACGTTGACAATGTTGTGGGCATAATCAAAACGTTCAACCCGCACGCATTTTATTCGGTTGAGGATGTCAGGTTTGCGAGAGAGGGAATATTTCCG
>JASEEW010000121.1 GCA_030019485.1 Thermoplasmatales archaeon
TTCAAAAATATGGGTAATACATTCCCACGACGGGGGATATGATTATCTCGTAAAGTCAGGTTAATATCATGATGTCTGTAACGCAGGGGGGTTAATAAAAACAAGCGGTGAGAGTAAAAGAAAGAAAACGAAGAGGAATTTTTACTTTGTTTTCATTGCCACCCTTTTTTCAAGGGATTTCTATGCCGAGGATTGTTTGTGTATCTGTAATATATTCGGATAGGCAGTTGCGTATGCAGTATTGTACAAATTTTTCTATGTCTGACATGTCGCCATTCTGGGTTCTGCATAATAGTTGGAAGTCAAAATATCCTGAGATACTGCTACACATGATAATATGTAATTTTTCCCCGTAGCAAATGTATTCTTCCCCCTTCTTTTTCTTTTCAAACTCTGGACATTTCTTACACAGAGGTTCACCCTGCTTTAGAATCCATAACCACTCCTTTATTTCATGCTCCGCGTTTTGACCTACCTTGGCTTTTATAGATATACATCCTACCGTTTCTGTCATGTTTTTTCCTCCTCTTTTGGTAAATATGTGTTTATGTAAGTAGAAATGTTGTTTTTCAGCCAGGAAGATAATGCAATCCTCCAAGCTAAACGTGAGATTTTTATGTTATTCTTTTGGTATTCTTCTTCATGTAAGAGATAATACCACATGGCGTTAAGGATGTCTGCAGGTATAATTTTTTCCATCATGTCGGGGGGTAATACATCGGATTCCGCTAGCTTTTCAATAATTTTTTTCCAATGATCAATCAGGGCTTCTTCGTCCTTAAAACGGTGACTTAAACATATTTTACCATTATCTACGAATGAAACAAAATCATATATGTTTTTGAGGTTATCCTTTATCCATAGAGTCACAGGGTCATGGCTTTCCTGAACCTTTTCATTGATCTCATTATAATAGTAAAGTTTTTTACAATCCGTAGCTAATTTTTTTAATCCAAGGTAGTCTAATGCTTTTATCATATACCATATACGTACAGCAATGGGTGGATGGGTACTTCCGCTCTTAAAATCTTCTTTTTTCTTCACTTCCTCCACTATAACATCTCGGTGCCGATTTGCAAATGAATGAATACTTGCTGATCCACAAAATAGTACACTGCCAGCACAATCTGCCACGATCTCCCTAAGATAGTATCCAGCCCAAGTACCAGCAATATTGTCATGTTTATAAGTTAGGTTAATATATGATGGGAGGCGTTTTAACAAAGAAGGCTTAGTAGCAGATTGTTTGAATATTTTATCAACTTCGGGTAGCAGTTCACCTCCTAAACTTCCCACCATGTCTCCGTATTTATCACAGGTTTTTTTCCAAAAACTCCCTAACCATGTTAAATCCTCGTGCTGTGCAACAGAATATGCACGTAATATGAAAAGGGTTATTTTGTGCATTAATTCATGATATAATGCGGTACTATGCCTTAGTTGTTCAATTATCCACCGTGGTGCACATATCAAAGAAAAATCAAAAAAATCTTGGATGTCTGCAAGTTCACGCTTTTTGATAGCAGCATAAGGGAACACATATGTAGGAGATTCATATGCGAATTCTTTTCGTGAAGAAAATGTGATTGGGTTTGGAAGATGTGCTATGTTCACCCCGTTCATATTAGGGGAGATATGGAAATAGAAATCAATTTGAATTGATATAAGCGCGCGTATAACTGTTGAGATTGCAGGGTGTGCGGAACATAATATTGTTTTCTGCTCAAAAATATTTGTGATATGTTTTATTTGGGGATGATAGTATTGGGTTAAATGATCTTCCAGTGCATGAAGTGTTGGTGGTAATATGTTTTCCATGTTTTTGGTGTTCATTGTGGGTAATTTTTTATTTATGGTGGTAAACCATCTTTTAACTATTTTGAAGTATGGGTCATCTGACTGTTGCTGACATAACGACAAACCGTTTAATATCTGAGTTAAAAATAATGTATGAATTTCTTTAGTAGCCTTGTTTTTTTCAGAGAAGGAGTTATGCATGATCAAACACTTTTTTCAAACATCCTGCGTACGCCTTCTTTTTCTGATTCACTCCAACCTTCCATATCCATAACTTCTTCAATTCTTGCCTGCTCAATGTGTGTTTCTAGTTCTTTCCAAAATTTTGTGTCTTTTCCTCTCCAAAGATTTATATCTTTTTTTCTCTCACTCTTGAACAGTATGACCCCAACTAGGCCTACTATTAAACCTTTTTTTATCCCATCCCATCCTTTGCCATACATCTACATCACCTATCTGATTTTCCTCTATACCGAATTGGTTGGAGGGTATTTAAACATATCCCTCTTCCTCGATGTTGTCCTCGGGATTGTGTTATAGATTATCATGTATGCTATGAATTGTCATGATTGCTTATGTATGAAATGTTAGCAACGTGTGGTGCTGCTCCTAATATAATCCATTTGTCCTTGTAAAAAAAAATAAAAGAAAAAAGAGAAGGAAAACAGCATGGTTTTTAGAGCAGACAGTAGAGAAATTTTTTCGCTGTTTTTAGAGGGTATATTTAAATAATATATAATGTGTTATCATCTTGGTGAAAACATGGAGTTGCCAAAAAAGGTGCAGGACCAGTTAGCCCTGTTTGAGCAGATGCAGCAGCAGACACAAATTATTGCAACCCAGAAGCAGAGCATAGAGTTCCAGGTCTCAGAGATTGAAAGGGCGCTTGACGCGCTGGAAAAGGTTAAAGAAGGGGACGCAGTATACAGAAGCATAGGCAGTCTTTTGATAAAAGCAGAAAACAAGGAAACAGTAGTCAAAGACCTGAAGGAAGAAAAGGAAACATTGGAGGTCAGGGTGAAAACACTTGGAAAGCAGGTTGACAGGATGAAGGAAAAACTCAACGGTCTTCAGAAGGAAATTGCTGATTCTGTGAACGCAGCAAAGGGGAAATCTGTTTCATTTCACGGAAAAGCCGAAGGCTTTTCCTGAAATATTAGGAAAATGCTTTTCAGCATTTTCCATAATATAACATGCTTGATAAAATCATTCATGAGTTAAAAAATGGTAAAAAACTTGTTCTTGTTCATTCAAATGCTGACCCTGATGCTGTCGGCTCTGCGTACGCGCTGGCTCAGGCATTCCCAAATGTAACAATAGGTGTTCATGAAGGTGTCAGCAAATCCTCAAAAAAACTCATTAACAAAACAGGAGCAGAGGTTGTCGTAAACCCAAACCCTGATGATTTTGAGAAAATTTTTGTTGTTGACACATCAACATCATCGCTTCTTGGAAATCTTGCAAAAAACATAAGAAAACCCATAATTATTGATCATCATGCAAAAACATCCTGGGAAAACGCGAAACTGTATTATCATGATGAAAAGCCGTCCTGCGCTGAAATAATCTATGAAATCCTGAAAAAGGCAGATTTTAAAATAAGCAGGAATGTTGGTTTAGCACTGCTTTCAGGCATAATCACAGACACAGGCAGGTTCAGAAGAGCAAATGCTGAGACTTTGAAAATTTTTACAAGCCTACTGGAAGAAGCAAGAATAACAATGGATGAAGTTCTGTCCCTGGTTGAGGAGTCTCCTGACAAATCAGAAAAAATTGCATTGCTGAAAGCAGGGCAGAGGCTGAAATATGAAACTGTTAATGAATACGTGCTCGCATATTCAATGATAGGTGCATTCGAAGGCTCAGCATCAAGCGCTTTGCTCTCATTGGGTGCAGACATAGCAGTTGTTGGCAGGCAGAAAAACAGTGAGTTTGTTGTTATTGCGAAATCAAAAAACAATGTTCCTGTTCATCTTGGGAGAATGATGGATGAAATCGGGAGGGAAACAGGCAGCGGCGGAGGAGGGCATAAGGGTGCAGCAGGAGTAAACGGCTTGGGCGATGCTGAGGCAATGGTAAATGTTTGTGTTCAAAAGGTAAAAGAGAAAATAAAAAAAGAATTGAAACATTTATAACATTGAATGACGTTACCTTTTTAATGGCAAAGATATATCTTGCGCGTGATAAGAAAAAACTTGTGGTGGAGGCTGAAACCGCATCCGAACTTGTTCTGCTTCAGAGAGCTATGGAGGATGGGATAATAAAGAAATCAAATGATGTTACATTCACCATAGAAAAACAATAAAATATTTTTATTTGGCAGATGGAAAACAATAATAATCCTTAAAACAATACTTTTTTGGTGATAAAATGGAGCTCCTAACAATGGATGATTTCAGTTTTGAAAACAAAACAGTGCTTGTAAGAATAGACATAAACTCCCCGATAAAGGATGGGAAGATAGCAGATGACACAAGGATAAAAGCTTCGGTTGAAACAATAAAGGACTTGGGTGATGCAAAAATTGTTCTGCTTGCCCATCAGTCCAGGCCTGGTAAAAAGGATTTCACAACACTGGAAGAGCATTCAAAGGTGATGGGTAATATCCTTGGAAAAAATGTGAAGTACGTTAACGATTTGTTTGGTGAAAAAACAGTCAATGCCATCAAGAATATGAAAAAAGATGAAATACTCATGCTGGAAAACGTTAGGTTCTATGATGATGAACTTCTGAAGAAGCCTGCTGAGGAGCTTGCAAAAACAGATTTTGTTAAAAACCTTTCACCGCTTGCAGACTACTACATCAATGATGCATTCTCTGTATCGCACAGGTCTCAGACAAGTGTTGTAGCCTTCCCTGAGATGTTACCCGGTATCGTAGGCAGTGGTATGGAAAAAGAAATCAAAATGCTTGGCAGGGCATTGAATCCTGAGCATCCAAGCATTGCTGTGCTTGGCGGCGCAAAAATTGATGATTCAATAGACGTTATGAAAAACATGCTGGAAAAAGGCATAGTGGACAGGGTGCTAACAACAGGTGTTGTAGCAAACATGTTTCTGCTCGCAAACAACATTGATATTGGGAAAACAAACACAGATTTCATTAAAAACTCTTTAAAGGAATATGAGAGAATACTGGGTGTTTCAAAGGAACTATCAGAAAAGTACAGAAACAAAATAGAATTCCCAGATGATGTTGCATTAAAGGATAATGAAAAAAGAAAGGATGTTCCAATATCAGGGCTTCCATCTGAAAAACCAATATTTGACATAGGAAAGACAACAATAAACAACTACACAGGGCTCATAAAAAATGCTAAAACCATTGTACTGAACGGCCCAGCAGGTGTTTTTGAGGAGCAAAATTTTGACCTGGGCACAAAAAAAATTTTTAATGCGGTGTCATCAGAAAATATTTTTTCAGTAGTAGGTGGAGGCGACACGCTCAGAGCAATGAACAAATACGGTCTTAAAGCAAAGCATATGAGCACAGGCGGGGGCGCCTGCATCAACTTCCTTGCTGGCAGAAAAATGCCAGGGATTGAAGCGCTTAAGAAATCAAAAATAAAATATGAGGAAGGCTACTATAACAAGTAGTTAGGAGTCAGGGGTTAGGGGATAGGGGCGTTCAAGTAGCCAGTAGTCAGAAGTTAGGGGTCAGGGGAAAACAAGGGGTTAGGAGTCAGGAGTTAGGGGTCAGGGGAAAACAAGGGGTTAGGAGTCAG
>JASEEW010000122.1 GCA_030019485.1 Thermoplasmatales archaeon
TTTTAATCCTTTTTCCTGTGTGCCCATTTGCAGGTAGAAAGATATATTAGGGCGCAGAAGGAGGTATATGCCTATTTTTTGGAATTTATTTATCTCTGCATGCAATATCTTATGGATTAGATTTATGTGGCAAACTAATCATGGTTACATCATTTATTGGATTTTCATTGGGATTTATTGCTGTTATCTTTCTTATAACTCGCTATTCTTTTCACGGATTTACTACTGGAATGATATTTGTAATTTTATGTGGATATAGTTATATTTTACTTGCTTTAGTTTATGATTCTTCTTTTTTGTTTCAGTATGGTTATCCAACATTAACGTTTGGTATTTTATCAATCTGTTTAGTATTATATGTAAAAAAATTAAATAAAAACCAGTTGCGTATAAATTCAAGAAAGTTTATCACGTACTCGGTTGTTTTTGTGTTACTTATATCATTATTAGGTTCTATATATTATCTGTCGCGAATTGGATCATTTCATCCACAACATGCTGAGATAAACTTAAACTGTAATCTTTGTGATGCGGGATACGTGGTTACAATCCAATCTGCCTCCAGAGCGTTCGTTGTTAGTGCCCTCTCATATAAAATAGAATATGAAGAGGAAGGTTCAATCAAAGTTGCAGCGAATGGAACTGTAAATAGCGTTTATCAATATGATTTCAATTTCCTTAAAGAAGATAATTCGCCAGCTAATGATATATGTTTTATAGATTTAGAATTAGACCAAAAAATAACAGCTGGAGATTACTTTCTTATAAGAAAAAGTGTCGGGAAACCAGACTTTATTTTCAGACTTGTGTCATCCTCTCCTCACTATGATATAGATGCTTCTATCGTTCTCTCAGAAAATGCCCCAATAGCTTCTCAAAATGTCACAGCCAGTAATCCTAACAACAAATTTACTACTGTAAGTTTAGGAGACAATCCAAATGTAACAATATCTAATAATCACCCTGCATTTTCTGCGTATCCATGCTTAGATGATGAGCCACTCTTAATAGGAGTAACTATTGAAAATAGTAACATAACTCTTAATCATGTGTTGGTGGAATTTTATGAGAATGATTCATATATTGGTTCAGTAAGCAAGCCTGTTATAAATCCAAACAGCGAGGCTCGTTTTACTATTGAGTATAGTTTTGATGACGATGACGAGTATAATATTGTTACAAAAGCATTCATATTCGGGTGGTCAAAGCCAATAATCGCAAATGCTACAGCTAAGTGTATCTTGGAGATACCGCCACCAGTATGAAAAACATTTACATAGCGTAAGCAAAGTTTAAAAATAAAAAAAGCAATATAATCTGATGCATCGGCCTTCAGGCCGGTGTCTGTCGCTTGTCCAAATACAAAAATTTAAATCTACATAAAATTATTGAGTATTATGAAAAAAATATGGATAGATGAGGGGCATGAGAATTATTCAAATATAGAAGACAGGGGCAAAGAAGGTTTTTCAAAGTTTGGGGATTATCTGAGAAGTGAGGGATACGAAGTAACAAGTACAAAGGATTGCATCAAGGCACAACCTGCTGATATCCTAACAATAATATTTCCAAAACAGGTATTTCGAACATACGAACTACAGTATATAGAAAATTTTGTGAAGAGCGGCGGCGGGCTTTTATTGTGTGGTGAATGGGGCAATTTATACGGAAATGCGGATATTCTTAACAGTATCTCCACAGCATTTGACATAAAATTCAATGACGATAAATTAGTATCCACAGAAGATATCTATAAACGGAAAATAACATTTATGGGTGAGGAACTCGGTGAAAAAAGCTATCCGCAGTTTGTTAAAGAATTTAGCTTTAAGGAGCATCCTGTAACAAAAGAATTATCTCGAACCTGGGAATACTGCGGCTGCTCATTGAACACCAGGCCTAACCAGGTGCTTACCTGGACTGGTAAAGATACGTTCTCAGATAAAGATGCTGATGCAAAGAAATCCCGGGATGAGTCTTCAGGCAGGTTCATTACATCCGCATTTGCAGAGTATAAAAAAGGCAGGGTTGTATGTCTTGGTGATTCAACCAAGCTCTCAAATGAATTTATAGATGAGGGGGATAATAAAAAATTTGTGATGAACATCATCTCATGGTTAAGTAAGAGCATTTAGTGATAATAAAGATATAGATGAATATATTTTAAGCATTATACCTTCCAGTAGTCTGCCAGTTTGTTCTTCACATAGGAAACAACATTCTTCACATCATCTATTTTTTTATCTGGAATATTTTTTTCAGACACAAAATCTTTTAAATCAAGAATACCAGAAACTATGTTGTAGTATGACTTTACACTTGGCTCTAAACTGTATCCTCCGCCAAGGCACACAACAAGTTTTTTGCAGGTATCCATGGCAATATCCCTAACCCTTTTACCCAAATCATGATAAACATCAAATGTAAGATTCAGGTTTGCAAGAGGGTCAGAGTGGTGTGTGTCAACACCTGACTGATAAAAAATGATTTCTGGTTTAAACTGCTTTGCTATCCTTGGGATAATCTCATCAAAGGCGTAAAGATAACTTTTATTCCCTGTTCCGGGAGGAAGAGGAATGTTCACATTAAATCCCTTTCCATCATCCTCACCTATCTCATCTATAAAACCTGTTCCAGGATAAAGCGTTCTGCCATCCTGATGCATGGAAACAACAAGAACAGAATTATCCTTGTAGTATATTTCCTGTGTTCCGTTGCAGTGATGGACATCCAAATCAATCACAAGAAACCTTTTAATACCATATTTTTTTCTCAGAAACTCTACTGCAACTGCTATGTCATTGAAAAAGCAGAAGCCAGAAGCAGTATCAACACCTGCATGATGAAAGCCTCCAAGAAGATTCACACCGCAAAAAAATTCTTCCATGACCTTTACGCCCATTATTTTTGTTCCACCGCTTGCTGTTCTTGCAGTATCATATATGCCCTTTGGCGCAGGCGTATCAACTGCGAGCATCCCTCCAAACTCACTCAAATTTTTTATTTCTTCAACAAAACCCTTGGGATGAACAGCCAAAAGTTCTTCATAAGTCACAGGCTCAGGCTCAAAAACCTTCATCTCCACATTTTTCTCCATTAAAAATTCCAGTGTTCTTTTCGGCTTATCACCAAGCAAAGGATGAGCCTCACCCAGATCATATTTTGAGTAATTGGCATGGTATGCTACCGCAATCATACATCTAAATCGTTTTCAGCATCAAAATGTTTTTCTATACTCATGCCCATATTTGTATGAATGGATAATAAAGGGTCGCTACTGTTTGAATCCTGGAAAGACCAGAAATATAAATCAAATCTTATTGGATTTTATGCAATTATCTGCCTCATGATTATTGGGATAATATGGGCTATCATCTCTGATCCATACCTTATGCGGTTTTTTTGTTTAACAAGTATGTGCATACCAGCCGTCATTGTTCTTTCATATTTTATTCTCATGTCAGTCAACCAAATAAAATTTTGGTCAAACGGGATTGAACTTCTTACTCACCTCAAACACATCTTTATACTAAACAAAGATATAAGAACCTTGCATCCTGCATATGAGTTAAAAGCTCCAAGCTCTCATACTCAGGTGTTATTTGAAAAAAGAAATGTGATTCATGTTCTTACCAAAAATGGAAAGGAGTACAAAATGCTAATGCCTGAAAATGAAACGAAAAAAACATATTTTGCATTTTTAAAAAACTATCCTTCCAGAATGACAAAAGAAGGAGAAATAATAAAAGACTCATTTGATCCTATGAATGTAATAAAAAGGACTAGAAGGAGGGTAACAATGTATGTTTTAGGTATACTCATCATTCCATTTGTTCTCATTCCACTTCTTTCTAAATCAATGATTGAACATGGGGATATGACAATAATTCAGTTATGCTCAATACTACTATTTATTGTGGGTTTTATTTACCTTATGTCCTTTCTTCTCCTTACTTTTGGTATGATACAAAATCTTGACACTGAAAATGAAAACATTCTCGTGTGGGCTAATCTGTTCAATCAGTATCTTGACTGGCATGCTCCTCTTAGCGGCATATCTAAGATTGATATCACAAGAGATGTTCAAAGGAACAAGGAAATATATGAAGGATATATGATATCAAGGCTTAGAGTAGCTGGTTATATCTTTATGATGTTTGCATTTATTTTACCAGGCTTATTTATTCATGATTATTATGCTGTGCCAAATAAGGGTGGTATCCATATCTACATTGGCGTATTCACATCCATACTATTTGGTGGTATTGGCATATCTCTTCTCCGACGCAGTAGGATGATACAACGGTAGTTTAGAAATCTTTTTCTATCAACATTCGCATCCTTGTTTTATGTATCTTGATGAATTATCAACAAAGGAGTTTAAAAAAAGGATAAACAGAAACACGGTTGTTATTCTACCTGTTGGAATAATGGAGGAGCATGGCGCTGCTCTGCCCCTCTGCACAGACTCACTGCAGGCTGAACATGTGGCTGAAATGGTTGCAGGGAAAATCAAAGGATACATTTTACCACCACTAAGATACGGTGTTTGCTCCTCAACAAAAAACTTCCCAGGCTCAATATCCCTGTCGTTTGATTCTATGAGAAATCTTGTTTATGATATTTTTTCCGAGCTTGTTAGGAACAATGTGAAAAAAATTGCTGTCATTTCAGGTCATGCTGGAAAACTCCATATGTCTGCGATTCGAGATGCAGCAGAAAAAATTGTGAATAAACATGATGTTAAAATCCTTGTTCTTTCTGATTATGAGTTATTGTATGATGAAAAAGGAAGGAAATTCCTGAAAAAAACTGGGATACCGGAATGGGAAGGGCATGGCGGCGCAATAGAAACATCAAGGGTAATGCTCTCAAGACCTGATTTGATAAAATGTAAAGGACGCAGAGCTAAAAAATCTCTGCCAAAAATACCAAAATATCACATATTAAGAAACCCTGAGAAATACTTCCCAAAAGGAATAATGGGCGATCCATCCACCGCATCAAAAGAAAAAGGAAAAAAAATCACGGATTTTGTTGTTAATGAGATTGTGAAGTTGATAAAGGAGATGTGACCGGCGGTCGGGCTGGGATTCGAACCCATGATGACCACTTACGGTCATAGCGGTCATAAGCCGCCCGCTTTAACCGAGCTAAGCTACCCGACCGGCGTTGTCCGAAAAGGTAAAGAGTAAGTAATCCCATTTCCTACATGGGGTGGGAAGAATGACAGAAAAGAAAAAAGACAGGAAATTTTAAGCCGAACTGGAAAGTCTGGGATATTAGCAAGCAAAAATGAGGTGAAGTGGTTTTTAGAAGAGGCAAATAAAGTAGTTAAAATGATACCTAAGCCTTGGAAGGAGAAGAAGATTGGTAGACC
>JASEEW010000123.1 GCA_030019485.1 Thermoplasmatales archaeon
CCAACCTGCGTGAAATACACCACTTTGAACAAGATCCGAAAGTTCCCTTGTCGCAGTATATCTAGATGTTTGATTAAGCTTTTGATACTCTTTATTAGTTATTGAATCCTTCTTCACAACACATTCTACAGCTTTAATCTGTCTTCCATTCAATCCCAATCTAATTAACATCTTCCCCCCTACAATTCTTCAGATTTATGGTCATTTTATGGTCATTTTTCGGTCTTTTTAAGACCTTTTCCTGAAGAACATAATAAGCACTTCGTCCACTACCTATCCTCATTATGATATTCTTATCCAGTAAGTCACTAATATCCTTGAATGCTGCTGTTTTGGATATTTTACTCAAATTCATATATTCTTTCTTCATAATTTTCCCATGTTCTTTTAGGTAGGATATTGCCTTCCTCTGCCGGTCATTCAAACCAAGACTATCTAAATATTCATCTGCAAGCTTAGACTTCCAAAAAGTAACGACAAAGTCCCCAGTAACATGTTCAAACTCTGGCTCTGGCAATCCCCAGTTAACACACCAATCAACTATCTTGTTTGTTCCCGTACCAACTTCTTCGATATACTTAATCCAGAAGAACTGTTTTGCTATCAACGGATTCCTGGGTATTGATTTATGCTTTTTCTTCAAATCCTCAAGAGATAATTCCGGGGGTAGTCTACCAGGATTCCAGAATTCCATCCTATCATCAAAAATCCTTACCTGAGCCTTTGATGGAGATTCATAATCTCTATGTGCCAAAGCATTTGCCAACACCTCTCTAATCGCTTTTTGTGGATACAACCATTTTTCCTGCCTTTGTAACTTCCCCTCTTCTATCCAAGCTTTCATTGGAATATGCTCAAATATAAAATCCTCTGCTTTTCTGAGTTGACTGATAGTATCCCCCCCGATCGTTTTAAAATCAAGCATATCCCCAGTAACATCTATCCCCTTAAACCTGATACACTTCACTTCTGCCTGAAGAAAGAAGTTTTGAGGATTTTTAGAAAATAATAAAATAGCAGTATTTATTGGTTTATCATTTTTTAACAATTTCAATCTCATCAGAATTTCTTTTATTGATAGAGTCTCTGACAAATCTAAACCCCTTTGTCTTTTTGCCTCTTTGACAAACTCTTTCACTTTTTCCTCATCAATATCATTTAAACTTGCTTCCTCACAGATTTCAGAATCAAAATATCTTTTCTTTTTCTCTAAAATAATTCTTTCAAGTTCTTCAGGAGGAATAACCACATTCTCTGTTCCAACCCTTTTGTAAGCAATCCCATCCAGGTAGTAGGGCTTATTATTTCCTCCCTCTACTTTGACCTCAATTAATTTCTTATCTTCAATTTCCAAAACCTTGATTTCAGGAGAAACTTCCGGCTTTATCCTCTGCCTGATTTTCTGTGAAACTGATCTTAAAGTATTATCAGAAACATCCTGCCCAACAATTTTCCCATTGTCAACACCAAAATAAACCCTTCCCCCCTTATGATTCAGGAAACCACAAACAGTTCTCAAGGCTTTTTCTAACTGAGAAGTTGATTTTTTAAACTCTATTTTTTCTGACTCCCCTCCCTCAATCATTTTCACTAATGTTTCCCTATTCATTTTCTTCACTCCCCACATTTCCGCCCCTGGGAAACCCAACCCTGCATTCTTTCGGATTAAACTCAAAATAAACCTGGTCATCAAACCATGCACACCTAAACCTACCCGAACCTATACCCGTCCGAAAGGACAGACCAGAGGCATAAAGAAAGAGCTGGGATGCAACCCTGTTCCCGTTTTCCTTCCGGGCATCAGGCTTAAAATCCATGACATATATTCTCTTGTTCCTGATTTGTAATAAATCAACATGCCTGCAAACACCAAGACCAAGATTCTTTTCCCAGAACCAAACAGGCACCTCACAGGCAACCGTTGAGGAATCATTAATCAGCATAAATTTTTCAACCGCAGGATGCCTCTCCCTGTTACTATTACACATTTTTAATGCAAAAGCTGCTAGTTTGCACGCATTATTGTAATCCATTTTTTTCCTAAAATCCCTGACATTGATCCTGAGCTGGGAGCACCTATAATTTTTGTCATCCTTGAAGAATCTGGCCGGGCAGCCATTTTTCTCAAAACCTTCCACATACCCCATTAAACCATGAAAACCGTTACCCTGACAAAGGCTTTCAAGTCTTGGTTTATGGTACCTGAAATTATAATCCAGTCCATTATGCTCAAATGTTTTACTAAACAGGATATTTTCATTCTTTCCATAATTCTTCAGCATTTCCGGTCTTAGCTTATGATACGTGCATGTGTCTTCACATTCTTTTAACCATTGATGAACAGAGCTTTTGGATACATTAACCTTGAATCTTCTGTTGATGGGTTTAGCGGATTCATTCAGGGTATTTCCAAGATTATAGTAACTGATAGCATTCAGGATAACCTTTGGGTTATAGGTTTTGTTACTCATGCTTCTATCTTTTTCAACAAATCCTTTTCCGCAGTCCTTACAAAAGTACAGCTGCCTGTAACCAAACCTGTTTTTCCGCATGCCTTTCCTGATCACACCTTTTTTGTTGTTGCAGATTGGGCATCTTGTATTCTCTATCATCATGTTTTCACCTTTCCAACTTGCATACAGCAACTTACCCCAGTCACAATCATTTATGTTGCTGGGTACATAAATAGGTTTTCCTCCTAATTTTCTTTTTCCCATATTCATTACCTGATTCCTGCTTGGTCCTTTCCCATCTCGATTATATTTTTTTCCAGATTTAGGGCTTGATTGGGACCCCATATCTTGCATAGAAAACATTATGTTCCTCCTCCACCATTATAGTTTTTAGGGACATGTCCCCCTGTGCCAAACTATGACAACTGGCAAAAAACATGACGGATAAAACAAGTAAAAAGAACAGAAAAAAAGAGGAAAAAAAGTTATGATAATACTAACCATCTGGGAAAAAACACTGCTTTATCTTAACTCCAACCCCTATGCTTCACAGAAAACATTAGAAAACACACTGCGGTCATCCCATCATGGCGTAGCAAAATCCCTGAAGAAACTAAGGGAGGAGGGATTTATCAGAGAAGAAAGCAGGTATGTTGAGGATAAAAAAAGAAGGCTGAAAACCTACACGCTCACAGGACAGGGAAGGAAAAACGCAGAGAATATTGAAAAAAAGATAGGAAAAGAAACAATCACTATCATAGACATGGATGGGAAAGAAAAAGAAATAAGGTTCTCAAAAATAAATGAATTTCTGAAAAAAAAGGTTAACAAAACCTTCACAATCACAGAAATCCTCAGCACCCTTGAGAAAAACAGGGTTGAGCTCAGAAAACTAATCCGGGAAACAACTATGAATATTGATTTCGCATCCGAAAAACCAGAAATCAAACACTTCTATGGGCGGGAAAAAGAAATAAAAACCATTGATGAATTCATAGAATCAAAAACAAAAACCCTCAGCATCAGGGGTATTGCAGGCATAGGAAAAACAGTGCTGATAACCAAAGCATTAGAAAAACACAAGCATAAGTATAATGTGTTCTACCACAGACTCCACAGCTTCTCAACAACTGAGAGTATGCTAAGATACCTCAGCGATTTCCTATCAGAAATGAAAAAAAACAGACTCAGAGCATACCTTCTATCAAAGGAAAACATAGAAAACATTGATGTCATGATCCTCCTGAGTGAGGAGATGAGAAACACAAGTGCAGTACTGGTTTTTGATGACATTCATAAAATAAAAAAAGAAACATGTGTTTTTCTAAATGAACTCCTACAAACCATAATAAAAAAGACTAATAATGTTAAGCTCATAGTTTCCGGCAGACAAACACCAGAAGGGGTTTATGACAAAAAACAGGTTTTAGATAGAAACATGAAAGAAATCATACTAACTGGCCTGGATAAAAAACCAGCTGAACAACTACTAAACGAAAAAGGCATAAAAACAGGAACAGAAAAAATTTACACTATCACAAAAGGTCATCCGCTACTGCTAGAACTTATAAAGGATGAAGAAAATGCTGCGGAGGATGCTTACTCATTCCTCAGAAATGAAATATACAACAGAGTTAATGATGATGAAAAAAACATACTCGGCCTCTGCTCAGTATTCAGATACCCGTTCAAACAAAGAATTTTTCTGGAAAACAGCATTAGCATTGATGCTGTAGACAACCTTGTTGACAAATCACTCATGCAAAGAAGCGGTGATATTTATGATGAGCATGACATGATAAAAGAATTCATATACAAAAGACTAAACGAAAGAGAAAAAATAAGATACCACAGAACAGCAGGAGACTATTATGAAAAAGAACCGGGTGAGCAGGGATTATTTGAAAAACTGCACCACTACATCATGGCTGACTACATGGAGGAAACAGCAAAAACAATGCTGAAACAGGGTGAAAAACTCATAAAAACAGGATTTGGAAAGGAGGCAATGAGTATTCTGGACAGCCTTGATAAAAAAAGAATCCCGATCTTGGACTGGGTGAAAATACTACTGCTCAAAGGAGACATACAAAGACTAATGGGGAAACTTGACAACGCACTCAGCATGTATAATGAGGCATTAAAAATAAGCAAGGAAAACACTTACCATCAGGGTACAGTTGAATCCTACCTGGGCATTGGAAGATGTTATGAGGAAAAAAGCCAATGGGATCAGGCTCTCATAAACCTTAACCGGTATCTTGAAATCTCTAAAAAAACTGGTGATAAAAAAGAAATGGCTGATGCATACCACAACCTGGGATACATACACTGGCGTAAAGGAAAACTGAATGATGCAGAAAGATATTTCAGGCTGAGTCTCAAACACACAAATGAGGATTTACTCATTGCGAATGCCTACACAGGACTGGGATTCGTAAACATGGACAGGGGAAAATATGATGCTGCTATCAGATTTTACAGCAAAAGCAGTGGTGTTTTTGAGAAAGCAGGAAATAAATACGGGACATTACGCACATACAACAACATTGCTGTGACCTATGCCAGAAAAAAAGAATACAACATGGCAGTGGAATACCATGAGAAACAAATCGGTCTTGCCGAGTCTTTGGGTGATTTCAGAGGAATGGCATACGGGTTTATTGGTGTTTCAGGTGACTATGCCGAGATGGATATGTTGGAGGAAGCCATGGATTGCTGCAGAAAAGGATTAACTCTGGCTGAGCAGTTGGGTGAGAAACTCCTCATATCACTGGCACACAACCAGTATGGGCTTATCGTGGGTAAAAGGAAAAATTGGAAAAAAGCAGATGAGCATTTCACTATGTCTATCAACATTGCCAGGGAAATAGGTAGTATAACACGTCTTGCTGACACCTATTTTGATTA
>JASEEW010000124.1 GCA_030019485.1 Thermoplasmatales archaeon
AGCCCACCATAATACTTTCAAACAGGTGTAAGGTGTAAATGAGCATCACTTAAATCTTAAACCTTTACACCTTAAACCTTAGAATACTTAACCCTATGGTATCAATCTTCTTCTGTCCCTTGGAAACAAAACACATTCCCTGATGTTTTTCGCATTTGTTAGGATTGTGAGCATCCTTTCAACACCAAGCCCCCAGCCTGCATGGGGAGGCATACCGTATTCAAAGGATTCCAGATAATATCTGAAGTTTTCCGGGCTCAGCCCCTGGTCCTTCATTCTTTCCTTCAATAGGTTAGCATCATGGACTCTTTGCGCGCCTGATGTGACTTCCTTTTCATCATACATTAAGTCAAAAGCCCTGCAAATTTCAGGGTTGTTTTCAAAAGGCTGAACATAGAATGGTTTTGTTTTTGTAGGCCATGATGTGATAAAATAAAAACCTTTTAACTCTTCTGCTAATGCTTTTGTTGCCTCCATGGAAAAATCCTCACCATCTGTAACCCCGATGTTTTTTGATTTTATGAGTTCAACACATTCTGAGTAGTTAACCCTCTTGAAAGGGGTTTCAGGCACAGGAATTTTTATGTTTAATATGCTTAATTCTTTTTTGTTTTCGTTGTTTACCATTGAAATCATTTTTTGTATGACCTTTTCCAAAATCTTCATCACATCCTCCTCATCAGCAAATGCCATTTCCATGTCTATTGATGTAAACTCGTTTAGATGTCTTATTGTATCATGCTCCTCAGCCCTGAACGCAGGTCCAACCTCAAACACCCTGTCAAGACCTGTTGCCATCATCATCTGCTTGTAAAGCTGGGGTGACTGGTTAAGGAATGCCTTTTTTTCAAAATACTGTACTGGAAACAGGTTTGTTCCACCCTCTGTTGCTGTTGCAACAATCTTCGGTGTGTGTATTTCAACAAAACCCTCAGAAACAAGTTCTTCCCTGACCGCTTTTAATAATGTATGCCTGAGCTTGAAAACTGCCTGAGCCTCAGGTTTTCTTAAATCCATAAACCTATGGTTAAGACGCGTTTCAAAATCAGTGTCAACTTTGTCAACAACCCCGATCGGCAAAGGGGTTTTTGCAGAATTAATTATTTTTACATCCCTAGGGATTACCTCAAACCCCGCCTTTGCTTCCTTGTTTTCTTTCACGACACCTTCAACAGATATCACACTTTCCCTGGGAACACCTGTAAGTTTCTTGAGCATCTCAGGATTTTCCTTTTTTAAAGCGGTTACCTGAATTATTCCATCCCTGTCCCGCAGCTGGATAAATGATATGCTTCCCAGCTTTCTAACATCCTGAACCCATCCTGCAACAACAACATTTTTATTGTAATCGTTTTCCGTTATTTCAGATGAATACTTTGTTCTCAACCTCATATTATCACCATTTCAGTTCTTCAAGCCTTTTGGATATATACTTAAGGACTTCATCTATGTTTCCCCTGTTGTCAAAATTTTTTATTGCCTCATCAATTTCTGCTTTATTGTTTCTCAAAATTTCACAATATTTTGTGATATTTTTCAACGCCCTTGTGATATTGTCAACAACTGTCACATTAGCAGTTAGAGATGTTCTTGATAGAGGATTCAGATCAACCGCAATAACAGTTTTTTTCATGTCAACAAGCGCTTTTGCCCTATCACCATCCTCCAGCATTACCAGAACCACATCAGAAGAAAATATCCCTTCTTTGCAGCACAATCCCCTGTGATGCTCAATCCCTGCTATTTTTGCATCAGTTTTCTCACCAAGAACATCCACCCCTTTAAACATTTCTACAATTTTGTTTATTCTCTCATCTGTCCTGTGAAAAAGATTAATCTCAATTTTTGCAGGTAATATTCTTGATAGTTTAATAATCTCATCCCTGACCAATGCTGCTGTGTTCCCATTAACAGAAATAACCGGATTTTTTGCTTTCAGAAGATATGCTGCAGAAGCCTTTTCAGCCTTTTCAGCCATTGGTATTGTTTTTTCACCAACAAGATAATCAAATGCCTCTCCCCTGCCGTGTGCTATCAACCCCTCAGGAGCAACAAAACCATCTTTAAACCCTTTGACAAGATTTTTCCTAATCATAAGTGACTCATAGCGCGGATGGGATTTCGGTATCATAAAAGACAAATGGAATAATGGGAATTAAGGTTTGCGCAATAAGGGAAAAGGATAGAGGGAGAAAACGTAAGGTGTCCACCCTGTTTCAATCCTTGTTTTTACGGAATTTGCCGAGCAAATTCCTAAAATGCTAGGAAAACGCCTTTGGCGTTTTCCGTCGCATTCCAAGTAAAAAAATTATAAATAAATATCAGTAATAGGAGAGAGGGGGTGTTTTAGAAGCGGAAACGTTTGTATATTTTACTCCTTTTTTCGATGTAGATGATTTTTATTATTTCCTCTTTCCTTTTTAAGTCTACAATGGCTCTGTACTTGCCTACTCTTAGTTTGAAAAACTTTGTATTTTCTAAAGTCTCTAGGAAATGTTCAGGCTGATCCTTGATTCCCTCTATCTTTTTAATTATTCTTTTAGCAATAGATTTATTGAACGCACGTGTTTGCTCTATTGCCCTGTCACTCCAAACAATTTCAAAAGACATCTTTTATCCTTTCAGTATCTTTTTTACTGCTTCATTGTGAGAGATGTATTTCCCCCTGTCCATCTCTTTGCTTATGTTTACAATCTCAGCCAGTATCTCAGGTCTAACACTTTTTTCAAATCTTCTTCTAATAGCTTCCCTTATGAACTCTGATCTGTTAGCATATCTGCCTTTCTTCACTTCTTTATCCATGAGAGAAATTAGGTTTTTTGTCACACGCACATTAATTGTTTCCATATTACATATGTATTGCATACGTGGTATATATTTTTTGTGGTTTATGATTAATGCTTCCCGCCATATTTTCAATCCTTGTTTTAATGGATACTTTGCGCAACAGAATGGAGATAGACTATAATATTGAAGGGGTATCTGGTTTCAATCCTTGTTTTAATGGATACTTTGCGCAACTTCGGATAAGACAAATACTACCAGAGGGGAAAAGTTTCAATCCTTGTTTTAATGGATATTTTGCGCAACAAGAATGAATGGTATGGAGTGAAAATCAGGGAAACCGTAGTTTCAATCCTTGTTTTAATGGATACTTTGCGCAACTAGAATAAGGAGTGAAGTATATGAACGAGAGTAAGAAGGTTTCAATCCTTGTTTTAATGGATATTTTGCGCAACAGGATATTGAGCAGATACACAGCATTGATGATTTTACAGTTTCAATCCTTGTTTTAATGGATATTTTGCGCAACACACGTTGTTGAAATTAGGACGATGTAACTCATTATATGTTTCAATCCTTGTTTTAATGGATATTTTGCGCAACATACTCAGCAATCTATATATACTCATAGTAAGGGAGTGTTTCAATCCTTGTTTTAATGGATATTTTGCGCAACGTGTTAATAAAGAGAACAGTTTATATAACAAAGGCTCGTTTCAATCCTTGTTTTAATGGATATTTTGCGCAACTTGGCGATGAACAGCAGTGGGAAGGAAAGCGATGTATGGTTTCAATCCTTGTTTTAATGGATATTTTGCGCAACCTGGATTAACAGGGATACAGAAGAGGAGATAGTTGTCTTGTTTCAATCCTTGTTTTAATGGATATTTTGCGCAACGAAACAGAAAGGAGCGCCTCGGCGATGAACGAGGGTGGTTTCAATCCTTGTTTTAATGGATATTTTGCGCAACAAGAGAGCATGGATACTTTTTAAAGAATAGAGAAATTAAGTTTCAATCCTTGTTTTAATGGATATTTTGCGCAACGGAGGAAGTGAGAATATGACAGGAGAAACAAAAACAGAGTTTCAATCCTTGTTTTAATGGATATTTTGCGCAACGCAGCGCAACTGACTGATTTGGTTCTCGATAAAACAAGAGGTTTCAATCCTTGTTTTAATGGATATTTTGCGCAACATGAAACTAAAGGATGATAGAACAAAGAAAACTAAAGTTTCAATCCTTGTTTTAATGGATATTTTGCGCAACATAATATCCTTGAAAGTAAGGATAGACAACCCCCCAAGTTTCAATCCTTGTTTTAATGGATATTTTGCGCAACCCCTGCAATTTGGGGTTTTTAGCGCTTTTGGGACTGTTTAATATTATGTTGGTAGTGATATTTATATGTTTTGAAAGGTTGGCTGATGATATGTTTTAGTTAAGTTATATATACCAATTGTTCCTGTAAGCCAGATTATAGGATAATATGCTCTTTTATCTCTGTTTTCTTTCCTATTTCAATAACATTCCCCTTACATCTGTCACATAATTCAATAACGCAGATTTTATCTTCTGCACCTATCCCAATATTGTTTATCTCATCCAACAGTTGTTTTTTATCCTCCAAGGAAATTAATCCGTTAAACACGCTATATTGAATCCTGTGTAACCCGAAGTATATGAGCTGTCTAATAAGATATGTTCTTGTTGTGTCATCCTTGATGTCATATACTATGTACACAAACCTCCATTTCATCATTTTCCTACCTCCATCTGAAACCATGATACTTTTCGTTATTACTGATTGTTTTTGCCAGTTTCTTCGCCTGCTCAAAAATTATGTCCATGAACTGTAATTTTTTGTTTTCATAAACATATTCTTCCTCAAGTCTGCAATACAGGATGTCCAGATATTTTCTTTTAATTTCTTCGCCCATATAACACATATCCTGTTTTACATCAAAATCTTCAATTTTTACCTGTCCCCTGACAATCGTTGTCAGCACCATCCTGTCTACGATTGGCTGTCTGAATTCCTCCATTAAATCAAAACCTAAAGAAACCCTGTCCCGATATGTGCTGTGGATTATACCCTCATAGATATTCAAACCTGCAAGCATTAAACCATATTCTACCCTTGATCTCAGAACAGTGTAGCCATAGCTTAGCATTGCATTAACAGGATCTTTTGGCGGATGTTTTTCCCTTTTTATGAAACCAAAATCTTCAGGAATGAGTTTGTATAAACTACCAAAGTATGTTTTTGTAGCATGACCTTCTACACCCATCAGTTCATTGTTATTCCTGCTATCTGCAACAGTGTTTCTTGCAACATTCATCTCATTTATTTCATTCTCAAAATCCACACCCCTGTTTTTTGCTATACCTTGTAATAACCTTATTTTGTTGTAGATTGCACAGTCAATAATCTCTTTTGCTATCTCTAATTTCTTGTTATTATCTAAGTTACTGGACTTTTGCGTTTTGCTAACTAGCCTCCCGCTTTCCCATGGTTGATTTA
>JASEEW010000125.1 GCA_030019485.1 Thermoplasmatales archaeon
TGTCTTTTTTCTTTTCTGTCATTCTTCCCACCCCATGTAGGAAATGGGATTACTCCCTCTTTACCTTTTCGGACAACGCCAAGAGAGGGGAAAAACTTATTACCCCCCCATCACATATTTGAGGCAGGGTAAAACCACACAGGAATAACATCAACACTCTTAACCATCTGTCATCAAAATATGATGAGTGTTTTTTATGTTCTACCATGCCTCCGTGCAGACAACCTGAAACATGAAGGTGAAGGTTATGATGAGATGCCCATACTGTAATTTAACGGCAATAACCCCAAGAAAGGGGGAGTTTTTCTGTCAGAACCGCAGGGGATGGTTTAAGGAAAGCGAAGCTAACTCAAATCAGGAATAGGGTGGAAGTAAATGGAAAAATTGGAAAAATGGTATGTGAAAATCGAAAACACATTCTGCTGTTGGAAGACAGAGTTTTCAGGAAATAGATGCACACACGAGAAAATTTATGAAATAAATTTTCGAGTGGATGCGACGGAAATTGCAAAGCAATTTCCTAGCATTTTAGGAAAAGTCAAAAGACTTTTCCGTAAAATGGAAAGTTATACTTTCCATACAATAAAAAACACCCAAAACGGATTGGGTGGATATTCCCAAAATGTGAGTTTGAACACTGCCCAATCAAAATCAAGAATGAGAAAAACTCATCAAAAAAATAAAGAAAAGAGAGAAGGAAAATCTGAGTTTTTCTTACCATATCTGCAAACACTAAGTTATTATTCTTGAGACATATTTCATATTATGAACATTGAATCTGTTATCAGAAGACTTGGAAAATATTATTCTAAATCTTATTCTGATGAGCCGTTCAGGGTTTTGATTGGAACAATTCTCTCCCAGAGAACAAAGGATGAAAACACATCCAATGCATGTGAAAATCTTTTTTCTGTTTACAGAACACCAAAGGAGCTAGCAAATGCGGATGTAAAAAGGATTGAGAGATTAATAAAATCTTCTGGTTTTTACAAGGTTAAAGCAAAAAGGATAAGGGAGGTCTCAAAAATCCTACTGGAGAAATACAACGGCGCTGTGCCAAATGACATGGAAAATCTTCTGTCATTGCCCGGCGTCGGAAGAAAAACAGCGAACTGTGTTCTCGTATACGGTTTTGATAAAAATGCTATACCTGTTGATGTGCATGTTCACAGGATCTCGAACAGGCTTGGGCTTGTAAAAACAAGAAGTCCGGAAGAAACAGAAAAAGGTTTGATGGAAAAAATTCCTAAAAAACACTGGAAGAAAATTAATCATATATTTGTTGAATTTGGCAAAAATATTTGCTCTGCAAAGCCTAAATGTAAAAAATGCCCGCTGTTTGAATGCCCAAACAGAAAAAAACATTAATCCCTAAACCATTTATCAAATAATGGAAAGGATATTAGAGTTTGGCGGAAAAAGATTTCATTCTGAGGTAAGAAAGCTGTATGACATGAAAGAGGTTGTTTATGACAGGGAATTTTTGGCCGGGGCTGAGAACATTGAATTATACTATATGTACAGAAATGTGTTTCTTGATGAAACGGACAAAAGGATAATGGAGGAAAACAAACTCAGGTATGATATCACAATTATACCATCAAGGAATCTTGGGGAAGAATTTGTTAAAACCGCAGGTCATTATCATCCTTTTGTTCCTGGTACAAATATAACGTATCCTGAAGTATACGAGGTTTTGGAAGGAGAGGCGCATTATCTTTTGCAGAAAAAAGAAAATGATAAAATCACTGATGTTGTTTTGTTTTCAGCAGAAAAAAATGACAAAGTAATAATTCCCCCTGGTTATGCTCATGTGACAATCAACCCGTCAAAAAAATTACTGAAGATGGCGAACTGGGTAGCATCAGATTTTTCATCAGTATATGAACCCATAAAAAAAATGCATGGGGCTGCATATTTTGAGACGACAGCAGGTTTTATTAAAAATGAAAATTACAGGCATCTGCCTGAAATAAGATTTCTAAAATCAAGAGAATATAAAAATGCCGGACTGATAAAAGATAAAAACATGTATTATATAATCAGGGATGACCCTAAACTTTTAGAATTCCTCATCAAGCCCTCAGGATACAAAACATTATTTACTATTTAACCTATTCCAATAGAGAACATGGAAAAGGCATCAGTTCTTGTAAGAGGATTCTTCAACAGCCCTAGAGGAAAGACGGCACATGGTCTTATCAGGCATGGGAAAAAATACAGGATTGTTGAGGTAGTGGATGAAACACTTGAAGGCAGGGATGCGGGTGAAGTAATAGGAAATGGATATAGGGGAATACCAATAGTGGCTGATTTTTCAAAAGATGTAGGTACATTAATTATCGGTGTTGCGCCGCCTGGCGGAAGACTGCCTAAATCATGGAGGAAGGATATAAGAAACGCTATAAAAAACAGGATGAATATTGTTTCAGGCTTGCATGATTTTCTTTCGGATGACCCTGAATTTTCAAAACTTGCTGAAAAGTATAATGTGAAACTCTGGGATGTCAGGAAGCCTCCGAAGAACCTGCAGATTGCAAAAGGCTTCAGGTCAGAAAAAACTGTAGTTCTTGTACTTGGCACTGATTCCTCTGTTGGAAAAAGGACAGCCGCGCTTGAACTTATTAAATCCGCTGAGAAAAAAGGGATGAAGGCTGGCTTTGTTGCCACAGGTCAGACAGGCATAATGATTGGCGCTGATGCGGGTGTTGCTGTTGACGCAGTTCCATCTGACTTTGTTTCAGGTGTTGTTGAATCCATGATAAAAAAGGTTTCAAGAAAAAAGGAAATAGTTTTTGTTGAAGGACAGGGTGCGGTATCCCATCCAGCATACGGCTCTGTTGCACTCGGAATACTGTATGGTTCTAAACCTGATTATGTTATAATGGTTCATGATCCTGCAAGAAAAAATATGAGCAGTTTTCCTGAAAAGATATCCAGTCTGGAGGACGAGATTTGGCTGATTGAAAAACTTGGTAAAACAAAGGTTGTTGGGCTGGCTTTGAACTGCGGAAACGTGAAAAACTGGGAGGAAACTGTAAAGGAATATGAGGAAAAAACAGGTCTGCCAACCGTGGATGTTGTCAAACAAAATGCTGACAAACTTTTGAAAAAAATTATATGCCATATGGAGAAATAAAAATGAAAATAAAAAAAATGATGATTTATCTTGTTTTAGCAGGGCTGTGCTTGCTTATGTTTATATCAAATGCTGTTTCTCCTGAAGCAGATATAAAATCAGATGAAAAAAATGTTAATAAATACGCACTCCTAATCGGTATAGAGGATTATCCACCAGGGGTAAAGGATCTTGATTACACAATAGATGATGTCTATGACATGTGTGATGTACTGATAAACAACTGCTATTTTCCTCCTGAAAACATCAGGGTTTTAACAGATACAAACGCAACAAAGGAAAACATACAGAACAACATTACATGGATTGCCTCAAATGCGAAACAAAACGATACAGTGTTTTTCTTTTTTTCAGGGCACGGCGGACACGACTATGTTTTAGTTTATGGTGACACGATATCAGATAATGAACTTGACTTATGGTTTACTGATATAAACTCAACAAATCTTGTTATAATAATTGATTCATGCTATGCCGGCAGCATGATAGAAAAATCAAAAACAGGTTGCATGGATGAAGTAAAAAATTTTTCATACGTGGATGGGGTGAAGAATGAAAATCCAAAAAAAGTGGGTGATTTTGCAAAAGGGCTAGGACAAGACGGCAGGATTGTTCTAGCAGCATGCGCTGAAAACCAGTACAGCCAGGAGTATGATGAACTCAGCAACGGCGTATTTACTTATTATCTCACAGGGGGGCTAAAATCAGCCCTGGCAGACACTAACGGTAATGGCTGGGTTTCTGCTGAGGAAGCATTTTATTATGCCAAGCCAAGAACATATCAGTTCAACAACAGTGAGAACCCTGCAGGTGGGCAGGACCCTCAGATTTATGATGGAATAGAAGGCGAGTTAGATATTTCTTCACTCACACCAACAGGGGATTTAATTGTTGACGATAAAAAAACATATTCCAGCATACCACTGCCCTTAAATAAAAACCTTACAATTACAGGCACAGGTAATCTGACACTTAATAATGTAATCCTGATGATGAATTCCTCGTTCAACGGTGAACATCATATTGAGGTTCAGAGTGGTGGGCAGCTTTATATTTACAACTCAAACATCAGCTCAGTAAATGATTATCATTATCTTTTCTGGGTTAGAAACAATTCAAGGTTTGAGATGAGGAACAGTGAACTGCATGGGTGCGGGTATGAAATGCTTGGGGAGGATTATAGCCACAGTGGACTATGGATAAACACCAACAATGTAAAACTGTATAACAATATTTTTTCTGGGAACTATGTAGGATTGTGTTTTTATGTGTCTGAAAACAGCAGCATAATAAACAGCACAATTTCAAACAGCACCCAGTATGACATTTGTATAAAAAATTCCACATTGTATGCACTTAACACAACATTCAACAAAACTTCAGTTTTTATGATGAACTCAACCATTACTGTTTCATGGTATCTGAATGTGAATGTGACATGGAAGAACAACATTAGTGCAGAGTATGCAAATGTAACAATTATGGGTAGTCTAATGGTTGAGGTTTTCAATGATTTAACAAATGAAAACGGATGCATAAAAAACATAGTTCTTCAGGAAAACTACCAGTCCCCTTATCTCATCACAGCATCCAAAAACGGATACTATGGTTCTGAAACGGTTGAGATGAACCAGAACATGGAAATAACAGTTTATCTGGAAGATATTATGCCGCCAGATGCAGACGCAGGAAATGACCAGGAAATTGACATAAACGTAATCATTTATTTTGATGGTTCAAACTCAACAGACAACTCAGGTATTATAGAGAATTACACCTGGACTTTTGCTGATAATGATGTTGAAGTAACACTTTACGGGATTTCCCCAAATTATACCTTCCATAATCCTGGTGTTTTTGTTGTAATGCTGAATGTTACAGATGGAAGCGGAAACCGGGATACTGACACGGTAAACATCAGGGTAAAAGACAGGATGCCGCCGAATGCAAACGCAGGAAATGACCAGGAAATTGACATAAATGTAATCATTTATTTTGATGGTTCAAACTCAACAGACAACGTTGGGGTAGTCAACTATACATGGACATTTTTTGATAATAGTAATATT
>JASEEW010000126.1 GCA_030019485.1 Thermoplasmatales archaeon
CCAAAAGTCTTGTCCATCCTATAGTTACCCATTGGCTACCCTCCATGTCATATTTTGTCCAGAAACTCAGGGTTGGATCTGAGGAAAGATTGAGTGGTATGGATGGTGAAAGTAGAATTTCATTCATGTTTGGGTCATATTCTCCAGTGCTTGTGTTTCCACACCACCAGCTTGTTGTGTTGTCCCATCTCGCATTATTCGAGGTTTGCCACATGATAGACTCATTGTTCCATCCATATTCAGTTTTTTCTGGTTCTATGTTATAAAGCATCAGTCTGTCAAATATGGAGGGATTGTTCTGGGAATAGGCTGTGATTCCTGTAACAAAAGACTCTGCTAAAATTTCTCCTGCAACAGTATCCACTGTTAAGTTGAAATTAACAGGATGCTCTGATAGAAGTCTAATGTATGAGTTTTTTGGTAATGCTATTGTCTCTGTTGATCCCTCATTTACTATATTATATCTGGATATTGAGCCTTGAGTAATGCCAAAAAATGTAAGGTCTTCATCAGGGCTTATTGTTATATTATGAGTTTCTGTTTGAGGCAGACCAATATCAGCAACATAGCATTGACTGTTTACTTTATAGAATGTTTTTCCAGTGATTTTTGCATTACTCGGGCTGGAAATTGCTGTGTTCTCAATTTCCTCAATTCTAATACTTGCTCCTACTGCACTGGTGAAACTAAGTGTGCTTCCTGGTGTTGCTGTTATTATGAATATGTTTTGTGTACCAGCTTTGATTGTTCCTTTATTTTCACTGTTTAGTTTAAGAACAGAGTTTTCACTCATTCCCCATATTTTTACTGATATATTTGTGGTTTCAGTGAGGCATTGCAGATTGAACTCTGCATCATTTGTTCCAATCCCATTCAACTCATATGGCAGGAGGGTTACATTGGTTGGTGTTTCTGCTTTTACCATCACAGCAAAACTACTAATCACCATTATTGCTACAGCAAACACAGCAAAAAACTTACAGCTTTTTGCAAGTTGTTTTCTATTTATTCTTTTTCTTGTTTCATCAACCCTGCTATTATTTTCTGTTTCCTCATTTTCTTCTGACATATTGACACCTGTATGAAAAGGTGAAACTACCTAAATGTATATAAATATGACGAGACACACAGTAGCACGGATAGTGAAATGCAAGCATGTCGACATCATCTGCGGATTTGCAACCATGCTAAAATATTAGCATTTATGTCAGTTTTTGCTCAGCAATGTCGTTAAAAAGACATCATCCGTAAACTCTAATTATCTTTATATTTATATCATTCATGATGAAAATCACAAACCTGCTTGTTTACCCTGTTTTGATTCCTCTGCGCAAACCATTTGTCACATCCCTTGGCTCCAAGTACCAGTATGATGGTGTTCTTGTGAAAATAGAGACAGATGAGGATGTTTTTGGGTGGGGTGAGGCTGCACCTTCAAAGAATGTTACAAAAGAAACACAGGAAACTGTTGTTAAAAGTTTGAATGAGATAAAACCGTTGATTGCTGGTGAGAATCCTTTTGAGATTGAGTCAATTATGGATAAGATAAACTATGTTTTTGGCTCTTCTGCAAAGGCATCTGTAGATATTGCATTGCATGATATTCTTGGGAAAAGGCTTGGTTTACCTTTAAAAAATGTTTTCGGGAATGACAAAAAAGAAATCAGGACATCAATCACAGTAAGCATTGGGAAGGTTGAGGATGTTGTTAGAGAAGCAGTGAAAATTATTGATAACGGCGGAAGAAACATTAAGCTGAAAATTGGTTTGAATCCTGATGAGGACATAGAAAAAATAAAGAAAATCAGGGAGTCGGTTGGTTATGAGCCGAGAATCAGGGTTGATGCAAACCAGGCCTATTCTGTTGAAACAGCAATCAAAACACTCAGGGAGATGGAAAGGTATGAAATAGAGTTTGTTGAGCAGCCGGTAAATGCTAAAGACATTGATGGTATGAGAAGGGTCAGGAATAATGTTTCTATACCAGTGATGGCTGATGAGTCTGTGCACACGCCGGAGGATGCAATGAATGTTGTAAAAAACGACGCAGCTGACATGATTAACATAAAAATAATGAAATCTGGCTTATTAAATGCTTTAAAGATTGCTGACATTTGCTCCGCTGCTGGTTTATCCTGCATGGCTGGTTGCATGATTGAAACAAAAATTGGTGTTACTGCCGGAACACATCTTGCGCTCGGAAAAAGAATTGTAAGATTTGCTGACCTTGACGGGCATCTTGACCTGAAGTTTGACCCGACACTAAATGGTGTAAGAACAGAAAAAGGTGTTAACAAGGTTGGAGATGGTGCTGGATTCGGGTTGGATGTTGATGAGTCTGCGCTGAAGGCATTGATATAGTAGTATCTAGGGGTTAGTAGTCAGGGGCCAGGGGACTGTTTCCCCTATCCCTGATCCCTAACTACTAACTACTCATGCCTTCCCATACGATTCCCCTGTCGTTATTCCTGTTGCTATGAGATGCGCAATCCTAACTGGCTCAGGCAGTGCACCTCTCAGAGTGGTTTGTTTAATTATTGTTTCTGCCTTATCCAGTGTTATACCAGAAAGACCAACATAAACAGGATTATGTTTTGTTTTAACCATGAATATTTTGTTTTTTGTTATGATTTCCCATCTTCTTTCCCAGTCCTTGAAATGCTTTTTCAATGCGTTTTTCATTTTATCATAATCCGGTTTGTTTCTTGTAATTGTTATCACAGGAACACCTGTATTATTGTGGAGTTTTTCAATGTCAACAATATTGAAACCACCGAGCGCTACACCATCAATCATAACAACCTTTATCTGCTCCCTGAAACGCGAATTCTTTATCATGGCAGAAACTTTTTTGGTTGCGTTTCTACCATCAACCTTTATCTTTGTTTTCAGCACACCTTCAAGATAACTGTTTCCCCTGACAACAGCGCCAACAACCGCAACATTCCTGTCCCTAAATTTAAATGGGGCATCATCAATGCCGAGTGTTCTGTACTGTGTTTTCATGATATCATTCTCGTTTTAAGAATATCCTCTCTTTTCCATATTATTATCAAATGACAGTGCTAGGGCGATGAAGGGTACATCATTTTCATCTATTTTTTTAATAATCTTTTGCGCTTCCGTGATTTTGTGTGCATAAAACCCAAAGTCAACTACATTTATGTATTTTGATAAAATGTTCAGGATTTTCATATTTATCTTTCTATTCAAAGAGTTCTTTTTACATACATAGTTCAGATGCCTGTTTATTTCATCAAATGTAAAATCAGGTGTGAAAAAATCTATACCTGACTCTACAATTATTTTTCTAACAGTTGAATCTTTTATCATGGCGGAGAGAATTATGTTTGTATCAACAACAAGTCTCAAGGAAAACACCTATGCAGTTTTGGCATTGATGAGTGCACCCTTATGCCTTTTCAATATACCTACCTTAATTATTTTGTCTAACTCCTCAACATCCTCTATTTTTAATGCGCTCTTGCTCAAAAGTTTATCCAGAAGTTTCATGTCACCTATCTTTTTAATTATCGCCTGACGAGCTACCTCACTCCACCGGATCTCAGGATGCTTTTTCATCTCCTTATGCACTTCCTTTGGCACGCTCAAAGTTATGTTTACCATGGCATCACCTAAACATAATATGTGATTTCACTTATATAAGGTTTATTACAGCAGAGGCAGTTCCCCAGTTACCTCGTCAACAATGTTTTCAGGCCCAGGACCTATGCCAAGACAGGTTACTGTTCCAGGTGGAACCTCAGTCAAGCCAGCATCCTCAACAATTGCTGTTGTCAGTTTTTTTAATTCTGCTAATTCTTTTAATTCATAAAGCATTTCAAGATTTTCTGCCTTCACCACAATTTTTCTCTGCCCCTCATCGTACCAGGATTTGAACCATTTCCTGTTTTCATTTTTTGATTTTAATGTGCAGCTGACACTTGCATGCGCAACCTGAACAGCAATTTTGCCTTTTGAAAGGTTTAAATCATTTCTGACAGCAACAGCAAGTTTATACTCCATCTTTTTTCACCTGATAACAAATGATTTTTTCCTCCATCTTTCACCCAATGCCTTTGCTGTTTCCCAGTCAATGTTTTTTTTAATTGTTAGCTCACCAAGATGCTCATCAAGCACTGACACTGGTACAGAGTAAAAATCACCGTTTTTCTTCAAGATAATCCTCTGCCCATCCATCCCTATTGTTTCACCGATTTTTTCACCGTTTTTGTTAACAACAAAACGAGGGATTAAGGACTCAGACAAGTCTTCTTTTTTCTCCATGTTTCACCTTTCTAACAAAATCGGTTAATATTGGATACGCTCCTCTGAATATACCGATTATGAAAAGCAGAATTGTAATAGTGGAGAGCAGGAGTATTATGTTCACTGAAGTGAACTGCCCCCTGCCATTCACCAGCGGCAGCGAGCCTAAAACTATGCCTACAAGTATCATTATAACAATGCTCATGCCTATTCCTAGCACTATCTGATAAAGCGTGCCAAACTCCTCATCAATCTCTTCCTTTCTTGGAAACAACGCCTTCACAAACGTGAATCCTGGAAGGAAGAATATTAGCAGCAGGGCAAGGAGCATTTGAAACGGATTAATCATAACTATGCATATAATTACGATTAATTAAACATTGCCTTAGTAAAATTATTTTATATCTAAGTATATACGTCTAAGCGATGAAGCACACTCCATTGTTTGATGTTCATAAATCCTTAGGTGCGCATATTGTAAGTTTCGCAGGCTGGGAGATGCCATTATATTACTCAAGCATTGTCGAGGAGCATCTTGCTGTGAGAAAAAATGTTGGTATTTTTGATGTCTCACACATGGGTGAAATACTCGTAAGTGGGAAGGACGCACTGGAGGTTATGCAAAAGGTTCAGACAAATGACCTAAATATGGCTGTTAAAAGATGCAAATACACGCATGTTTTGAATGATAACGGAAAGATTGTTGATGACATGATTGTTACCAGAACAGGGGAGAATAATTTTTTCTGTGTTCCAAATGCAAGTATGGTGGATAGAATTTTTGATATTTTCAAGGATGCAGGAAAAGAAAAGAATGTTAAAATAGAAAACCTAACCGATGACTATGTCTGCCTTGCTGTTCAGGGACCAAAATCAATGGAGACACTGCAGAAACTCACAGAATATGACATGGGTGG
>JASEEW010000127.1 GCA_030019485.1 Thermoplasmatales archaeon
ATGCTCTCTAGGTGATTAAAAACTATTGAAAAAAAATGAGGATAAACTCTCAAAGGGATAATTTTCCAACACCCTTGCATGAAAATAGGTAACTATTTAAAAGAGGAAATAATTACAGGAAAAGACAGAAATTTTTACTGGAATTCTGATATTTTCATCTGCACATCCCCATTATCTATAATCTCAATAATTCTCTTCCTAAAAATACTGAAGCATTCAGGCATCCTGAGTCCGATTTTCATCCATTTTATACCAATTTTTTCAGCCACATAAGGTCACTGGGGGTTAGTATTTCATCAACACTTACATCAGATATTTCTGCAGCCATTTTTACGGTTTCCAGATAGGAGCCTCTGGCATAAACCATTCTTTTCTCATAGTTGTTTTTTGTTTTCTCAAGATACCTGGCAATAATTCTTGATGTTCTCTCCATCACTGTTCTGTCAGGGGAGCCGCCAAACAATTTGAAGTTAGAAACCTCCTTAATCGCATAATCCTCAGGGCAGACGCCAAGAACATTAGAAATAAACACAACATGACATTTCGCACCAAATGCATTATTGCGCAGGAAACCATTCACCTTTTTGTACAGTCTGGATTTTGTGAGAGGCTTATGTATGGCCTCAGGAATAAACAGCAGATACGGCTTATCAGGCATGTAATCGTTCATCACATCCTCAATAAACCCCTGCACCCTAGGATGCGATGCAAGCTCCCTGATGCTACCCTCAAGCACATCATCCTCTCTAGGAAAGAGGCTGGTCTGTGAAAGGCTCATCCTAACTCTAACCATGTGATAGATGATATTGTTTTACATCCATTAAATAATAAAGGTAAAAAAAAATTTTAGTAGGGGGAGCAGATAAAGTGGTATGTTAAGGGAAAGAAAAGTTAAGAATATTTTTAAATAGTAGGGAGTAGATAACATCTCACGAGTGATAATTATGGTGCTGATGGCAGAAACAGAAGAAGACAGATTAAACAAAGATTTTTTGTGGCTGACAAAGAACACTCCTTCCCTGCAGGAGAAGTATGAGGGAAAATGGGTTGCTATTGTTGACCAAAAGGTTGTTGGAGTGGAAAAGAATGCAAAAGAGGTGTATGCAAAGGCTAAAAAAAACTGTCCTGACAAAGAACCTTTAATGGAATTTGTACCTAGTGTCATGCCAATTTAATTATGGAACATAATACTTGGATAGTTTTCTGTCAGCCCTCTCCCTCGTGAACTTCCAATCAATCTTCTTCTTCTGCTCATCCCTTCTCCTAGTCCATGCAGCCACTTGTTGGCCCAATGTCCCCATATCACCTATCCGCCTACCTGTGCATTCGATGTCCATCACATTGATTTCAATTTCTGCGGCATTGAGCCAACTCGCATGCTTTGGTGTGTAATGAAATTCAATCTTGCTCAAGATTCTTTCTGCTTCGTCCTTGTTGAACGTTTCATAGAATGCCTTTTCTTTGTGGGTACTGAGGTTGTCCATGACCAATCGGATGACGTCAACATCTGGAAATCCTTTGTCAACGAGTATCTTCACGAACCGTGCAAAATCCTTCATAGTTCTTCTTTTGGTGACCTGTGTCACCCGTTTTCCTGCCTTAAATTCTACGGCCATGAATATGTTTGCTGTACCGTTTCTGACGTATTCATAATCGTATTTTTCAGGGCATCCAGGCTTCATGGGAATAGAGGTTCTCTTTTCCCCGAGAAGCTGCTTTGGTTTCTCGTCAAGATTGACAACGGGTCTTTTTGGATCATACGGTTCTTCATATAGGTCAAGGATATCATACATGCATGCTCTGAATGCGGCATCAATCGTCTGGATGCACCACATCTTTCTCAGCCAGGGTTTTGTTTTGCTTTTTTTAAAATAAGCCGGATACTCTCACGATTTATTGTCCTAAAACCTTTTTTCTTCCTCAGTTCTTCTGTGAGCAATGTGAGCGACCATCTCTTACGTCCATCTGGTGATTTGGTACACGCCAACGCTATGATTTCCGCTTCATGTCTTTTTGTGTATTTTTTAGGCTGACCAGGCCTTGGTTTCTCTGTAAGAGCCCTTTGAAGACCCGCTTCACAGTATCTTTTCTTGGTTCTCCAAACAGTATTCCTACCAATATCTAATATTTCTGCTATCTCTGTATCACCTTTTTGCTGGTTTGCCAACAGCAGAATACGTGCCCTGGTTAACTCTCTTGCACTTTTTCGTCCCTTATTCACAAAATCTCTGAGGAACTTTAGCTCGCCTTCTTTAAGTTTTATTTCTACCATGAAGGCTGTATGGTAGTTGGAGGTTATAAACTTGTTCCAAAATTAATTTGTAGAGACACTAGGAAGGAGTTACTGGTTTTATGAGCTGTTTTGATTGGAGGCGGGAAGAATCCAAAATTCTTGGAAAAATTTTCAGACCTGTAGCAAGGGTTGGTGTTAGAATTAATGGAGGATCCTGGAAATTTTTATATCGAAAAAGGAAAATACGCAGAATTTGAAGGTGCTGGCGGCGGAAAACTGGAAACTTATGTTCATGATATAGAGATGAAAATCGGCGATGACGTTTTCAAAACCCAAGTAGCATTCTGCAAGGACCAAAAATCTCTAACCCCAAATCTCCTTGGTCGGCAGACAATATTCGATGTATTTGAGATCTACTTTAAAAATACTGACAAGAAAACATGTTTTGTCCAAACAGTTGTATCAAACACAAGCAAGAAATGAAGGTTTGGCTATGGTAGCGTTACTGATTTCACTTCGGAATTGCCTTTGGCATGCGACGGAAAATGCCAAAAGCATTTTCCTAGCATCCTAGGAAAAGTCTCAGACTTTTCCGTCGGAAATCCTCGTATATTCATTCGCTTCGCTCACGAATATATCAAGGACTCAATTAGGGAGCAGATAAAGGAACATGCCAAGGGAAAGAAAAGTTAAGAATATTTTTAAATGGTAGCGGGTGCCGGAGGCAGTGACAAAACCTTAAATCCTCATAATCATATTTGCTTCTGGTGATAATATGAAGGTAAAGGTGGCAATAAACGGTTACGGGACGATTGGCAAGAGGGTTGCGGATGCGGTTTCAAAGCAGGACGACATGGAAATAATTGGTGTGACAAAAACAAAACCTGATTATGTTTCAAAAATGACCGCCTACCCATTGTATGTTGCGGTACCTGAGAACATGGGGACGTTTGAGGAGGCTGGTGTGAAGGTTCATGGTACAATAGGGGATCTGCTGAAAAAGGCAGACATAGTGGTTGATGGCTCACCAGGCAAAATCGGCGCAGAGCATAAACCCATGTATGAAAAAGCCGGTGTTAAGGCAGTATTTGAAGGTGGAGAAAAACATGAGCTTGCAGGTGTTTCTTTTAACGCCATGGCAAACTATGATTCCGCAATAGGCAAAGACTTCGTGAGGGTTGTAAGCTGCAACACAACAGGGCTGTGCAGAACACTCTACCCGTTGTACAGGGATTTCGGGATTGACAATGTTAAAGCAGTGATGATTAGAAGGTCTGCTGACCCGCCTGATTCAAAAAAAGGCCCTATTAACGCGATAGAGCCTGTTTTAAAGGTGCCTTCACATCACGGCCCTGATGTTCAAACAGTAATACCTGATTTGAACATTTCAACAATGGCTGTAAAGGTTCCAACAACTATTATGCATCTTCACTCAGTGATTGTTGAACTGAAAAAAGAAGCAGGGACAGAGGATGTTCTCAATGTCTGGGAGAACACTCCAAGGGTGAAGTTTGTCAGGGGCGCGGATGGCGTGAAATCAACTGCCCAGATTATGGAGATGGCAAGGGACATGGGAAGAAACAGGAGCGACATGTATGAAATCATCGTCTGGAAAGACGGCGTGCATGTTGACGGGAAAACACTTTATTATTCCCAGGCAATACACCAGGAGTCAGATGTCGTGCCTGAAAACATTGACTGCATAAGAGCCATGACGAATCTTGAAAAGAACAAGTTGAAATCGATTGAGAAGACAGATAAGGCGATGGGGATAAACTAAATTGGGGCACAAGAATATACTTCCAAACCGGGACAAAAAGTGAATTTCGGATATACCAAAGTTAGGCGAAATTGCGATTTTCGACATTCAAAGCGAAAATTATAAATAGTTATATTACGTTATATATCGTAATGAAAGATAATAGGTGATTATAATGGTTCAAGCTATAATAAACTTAAATGAACGCGAAAATAGAATTCTGAACATAATCAAGGGGAAATATGGTTTGAAAAACAAATCAGAGGCAATTAATCTAGTAATTGATGAGTATGAGAAAGAACTTTTAGAACCAGAACTTCGACCTGAATACATCGAAAAAATGAGAGAAAGAGAGAAGGAACATACTGTCAAAGTTAAGAACTTCAAAAAGCATTTCGGGTTGAAATAGAATGTACAATCTAGAGCTTAGAAAATCTGTGGAAGAAATTTTCTTTAACGTCCATGGTCAAGAAATCCGTAACCTTTAGGTTGCGGATGAATTGACCCCAGTATGATAGAAGTTTTTTTTGTTGTTATATTGTGTTTTGGAAAAAAAGGATGGGGAAAACCTCTCATTGTGAGTTTTTCCTCAAACACCCACTAATATATTGCTGTATTAGCATAGTGTATCTAAAATTTTTCGGAGGATTGATAAAAGATGAATGATTTGAAGAGTAGTAGCCATGGCTATGGACAGCTTGTGTATCACTTTGAGTAGTGCCCAAAATATGGGTATAAATGTGTTTGGAAAACCTGGGAACAGAAAACCCTGTGAGCAAGTATTGTGGGAGGGTAGCAGAAAGGCATGGTATACACAATATGTGAGTTGGCTGTGATGCCAGATCACATACACGCAGCAGTTAGACATCCCACCAGACATGTCTGTTTCCCGTGCTTTCCAACTGTTAAAAGGGTGCATCCCAGTTATGAGCTTTTCAGAAAGCAACCGAAGTTTAGGTTTACGATTATCCACACGGACACTTCTGGAGCAGAGGTAAGTTCTACCATGGTGTAGGCGATGTAGATAATTGGGAAAGGACAACCAACCTATATAAAAGAGCAACGCGAAAGCTATCAGACAAATTTAGATAATTTCTCCCATTTAGGAAGCCACACACTTTAGTGTGTGGAGGATGTCACAACTGAACATATTCCCTAAAAAAATGGGGAGTTAAG
>JASEEW010000003.1 GCA_030019485.1 Thermoplasmatales archaeon
GGCTACCCCCCGCTTTTCATACTGTAAAAATATGTATCGAAGTTTTAAGATATAAAAAATATGATTTACACATCTATTTTATTTGTATTTCCCTGCAATCAAATCCTCCATGTGCTTGTATAATGGTCTAACATTTTCAAGATTTCCATCCCATTTCTTCAGTATATTTTGGTATTTCCATTCAATGTGTTTTATTGTGTTGGCTATTTGAGGTCTTAGCGGCTCTGCTTCCTCACCAAGAATTACAGCTGCTATAATTATGTGTTTTCCCCTGCCAATGAGTACTTTCATTTCTCCAAATTTCATCTCATCAAGTATGCCTTCTTCACCTTTAAAACTGTCTTTGACAAAATCTTGGACTGCGGTAAGCATACCTGCAAGTATATCTTCATCCATGTCTGGTTTTAGCCTTCTTGTGAAATGCTTGATAAGCCTGCCGTCTCTGTACATCAGAAATATTTCATCAATAACCGTTGGTTTTTTCAATAGAAGTTTTTCTTTTTTATGTTTGCGTTTAATGGTTGCTGCTCCTACCAATCCTATTACGATAATTATTGCCACTGCAATTATTAAAATAACAGATGAGAACCCTGTTTTTTCGACACCCCCATCAGTTATTTCTTCCTGTGCATGTTTACTAGCATCTAACGGGTAATAGTCTACTTTATCATTATATCCATCCCCATCAGTGTCAGGTTTTGTTGGGTCTGTGCCGTATGTGACTACTTCCTCACCATCAGTTAATCCATCGCCATCTGTGTCAGGATTAGTTGGGTCTGTATTATGCTGATATTCCTTAAGATTTGTTAGATTATCATTATCTGGGTCCTCGCTCGCATCATTTACAAAAGGATTCAATCCATAAGTGTTTTCCCAGTTATCAGGCATACCATCATTATCATCATCAGGGTCTGTTGAATCTGGAATGTAATCATTGTCATTGTCTGCTGGCTTAGAGTTTGCATTCAATGGATCAGTGCCTTCAGCAATCTCAACAAGGTCTGAATAGCCGTCGTTATCATCATCAGGGTCTTCATTATTTGGGATGCCATCACCGTCGGTGTCTATGATATATGGAAAAGTATAATTTCTCCCAGTGGCAGTGAAATCAACACCATGAATGGTGCCAGGTGTAGCAGCATATTTGTTATCTCTGTGTGTTATTGCATCCGGCTTTTCTAATGTATTATTAGCTCCCGGAGACCCAACCCCATTTTTTGGCACATTGATTTTAATATACGCAGGTGTTCCACCTAGCCATTCTCCTGTTGTGTCTCCGAATTTTGTATAAGACCCTCCAGCATGATCCCCGTACGCAAAATTAACATTGAGCTCTTTATCTATGTCCATCCACGCGTAATATCTTATTCCCTCAAAATCCCATCTTGTAGCATAGTCCGTTCCGCCCTCTAATGAGCTTATGCTCTTTATTTTCATTGTAATTCTGAACGTTGAGTCCGATATATCGGAAAACCATACTGCAAGAATGTCTAACCAATCAACGCTACCCTCGGCGGGGCGTTCATCATCATTTGCATCCCCTGGTGCATCAGTAATCTCAGGATTACTTTCCGTTCCAGCAGATACATTAGTAGGAATAAAAAACGCAATGATTGTTGTTGTAATTAGTAAAACTGTCAGAATTATAGCAATCCTTTTCATGATACGCACCATGCCCTTTTGAATACTTAATATTTATGCCTCAGTTATTTATGATTACGCTGATTTTTCCTCAAAACTCTATTTCCTTTTTAATGTTTTTCATATCCGTTAAAGTAATGCCTTTAATGCTCAACAATTTGTCAGGTGATGCACTTCTTAGATCAGAGAATGATTTAAAACCTGCATTATATAATGATAATGCTTTTTTAATTGTAATGCCTGGTATTTTTGAGAACACAGTAACAGCTTCCTCTCTTGATAATGATACTGAAGCTGGAGCAGGTGTTACTGATGGTGTTTCTATTTGTTTGGGAACTGCTGGAGGATATGCCTGTGAAGGAGCAGGTATTGTTGGTGGGTATGTCTGTGATGGAACAGGGGCTGGGGCAAATGTTTCCTGAATATCTGTTCTAACTACTGTTGTTCCTGCTATCCTATCAAGAAATCTTTGTCTTGGGTCTCCTTCTGTGACAAAACCAACTATAATATCTAACACCAGGAAGATGTTTATGATAGAAAGAATTGCGCCGATAGTGCCTAAACCGCTAAATATTATCATGGTGAGTGCACCGCCAAATATTTTTGATAGATTCCTAATAAACGCTTTTCCGTAATCCATTTTCCTGGTTGAACCCGCCACCCTGAGTTTTAGAAAATGTTTACCTGGGGTGGTACCTTTTTTTCCCTCAAAATAAACCCAGTAAATAACGCCTATGAGCAATGAGAAAACCGCACCCAGGATTATTATTGCTGTGCCAAGAAATACACCACCAAGAATGCTACTAACATCACCTGACATTGCAGAACCAACTATGATGACAGTACCTATTGCTGTGAGTAGAAGTATAACTATAACCATGGCTACTGTTATAATTATTGCGTCAATAATGTATGCTATAATTCTTTTAATCCAGCTGTTTTGCAGGTTTTTGTCCTTACCTATGAGATCTATTCCTTTTACCATCTTTTTTTACCAGAAAGTTATCAGTTTCTGGAGATTTAAGAGTTTGGTTTGAAAATCCTGTTTTAAAAGAAAATAATAAATAGTAGAGAGGACATAATATACTACTATGGGTAAGGGTGTGAAAAAGATAATAGCAGTTGTTATTGTCATTATTATTATAGCCACAGCATATTATATATGGCAAAAAGGAAAGGGATATGAAACAGGTACTGCAACACTTGACGATCTTTTAAAATCTAAATCCGAGAGAAAAATAGGGAGCACAACAGTTATTGCTTCTGATGAAAACCCATATTATGCGTTGATTGGCACACCTGTTGCCTTATACTATGAGAAGCAAGAGGAGTTTTTAAGCCCGTTACTTGTAGAAGGAGAAGAAACAGATAACTTTCTAGCAGTTTACAACCCAGGGGTTACTTTTACTCTGGAAGGGGGTGTTGAAGAAGCTTCGGTAAATGCTGCAAAACATTTCTGGAAGAGCTCTGATGGGGCAGTGCTTTTAAAGGATGATGCTTATGATATTGGACTCTCAATTGTATCATTAGCCTCATACTTAGATATACCTGTGATTGTAACAGATAACACAAACAATGTTTTAGATGTGCTTAAATCTTTAAATGTAAAATATACAATTGTATGCAGTGAGCTGTCCGGCTATGGAAAAACATGGAAGATTGGTTCCGCAAAAGAAGCGCAGGAGTTCTTACTAAATTTTGTTCAGAAAAAGTTTGGGAACATATCCTATGTTACTGTCGCAAATCCAAATGATGTAGGCTTAGGGCATGGTTTACCCAAGCTCTCATGTCTTGCACCTTACTTATCAGCAGGTAGAAAAGGTATAGTAGTAAGTTCAAATACATCTGTACTGCCTGAAGATGCCTTTATAGATTTCAATGATAGAGAAGAGGAAATAGCTGCAATGGCGAATAATGTTTCTGTAAAGATAAAAGAAAATATTGATAACCTATTGGAAGGGATATCTGGAAGAGGAATGCTTGAGGGTTATTTGAGAAATCCTTATCTTGCTATTCTAGGCGGACCCTATTCTTTGCCTTTTTATTACAAATATGTTACCTTAGGGGATGATAAAAGATGGATTGCTACTGATGATTATTTTGCAAACTTAGACGAGGATGAGTTTACTGTTGAGCTTGCTTGTGGAAGACCTATTGCTCTGAGTGTTAATGCGACCTCTTGCTTGATTTCTAGAAGTTTATGTTACGATGAATATAAAGAAAAATACAATGAAGGTCCTGGAGCTACCAGTACAAATGATGTTGCAGGTACAGAATGGAAAAGCGCTGCATACGTAGGCAGTGGTGATGATTGGAATGGCGCTATCTGGTCAATGAGACCTGAGCATAGGGAGGCTAGGACGTATTTGCTAGAGAATGACTATTTTGTTTACACAACCAAAAGAAGGCTTACTGGTGAGCATGTAGCACAGCAGCTTTTGGAGTTATATACCTCATCATCCATGATTTATGTTATGGCACATGGCTCACCCAGCGGATACCAAATGGTTGACGGTATCACAGGGGCGGATGTGCAGGAATGGGGTTTCCTAGGGCCATCAGTCCTACTATTAGTTTCCTGCTCTGCAGGAAGAACTGATGTAGAAGATATCCAGGGCACAATCTCATTGTCTTTTATGAGCGTAGGAACAAATACCTATATAGCAGGTACGAGAACTGAATTTACTGAAGGCTCACCTAAAATAAATTTTGCCTGTTTAAAGGCTATTGTAAGTGAAGATGCAACTACCGGGCTTGCATTTAGAGATGCAAAGAACGATTTTGTTAAGGAATACGTTGAGACTGGAAAATCTGATTATTATCATGCAGCAATAAAACAACTCTACGGTGATCCTGCATTCAACCCTTATGAGCCGAAGAACGATTAAGTTTTGAGATTCTCATTTTTTGACCTGATTATAGATTATATCATCACAGATATTTAATTATTGTGCTGAGATATTTTCAAGAGTTAAATGTATTTTAAACTTCTCAATAATTCTCTTGTTCTTGTAATCCTTATTTTCTCTTTCAGGTTTTTAGCTTGCTTCTTTCATTTTTTCTTTATACCCATTTTCCCTTATTATTTTAATTCCTTCAAATGATTTTTTAACCTCTTCTAAGGCTATTATTTTTTCCTCAGTTCCGAAATTCTTAAACTTTCTTCTGGCATCTACAAATATTTTCGGTTTCTTCATCTAAGCACTTTCTCTGATTTTTTTTCATTCCTTCAGCATTTCCTTTTTTGTTATCCCTTTTCTCTTAACAATTTCCCTTAAAAACTCTCTGCTTTCTTCTGCAAACATTTTTTTCAGTGCCTCTTTCAAAACCTCACTCTGATCAGCATATATGCCTACTTCTATCCTTCCCTGAATTTCATTATACAATCTTTCAGGAACCTTCACTTGAACTGTTTTCAGTCTTTCCAAATCTATCACGGTATACTATTATGTTTTCCTAATACTTAATTATTGCTCTGAATGCGATGTCTCCATCACATTGTCTCAGGCTTCAACATTCCGCCATGCAGAATCAGGTTTGAAAGCAGGAAGCCGAGAGGGGGAACAAATGCTAAAAGACCTATCCACCAGTTTAATGACATTAGCATAACTGGCGCAAGCGCATACATGAATATTACATGCAGCCCTATGTTTCTCCTCATGTTTTTTCTGATAAAGGTTTTCATTGTGAGCATGACTGTGACAAAGTATAGGGTGATAAAAGAGAGGGTTGTAAGGATAATAATTTGCCAGGCAGAGTAAACCATGCCTAAGAAGATAAATGGTGTGAAAACAAGGAAAAGATGAGCAACTGCTATAATGTATGCAACTGCTCTGAAACTGTTTGGTGTTATCATTTTACCTTTTTCAACCTTAACGCCTAATGCCACAGCAGCTGTTTTTCCTCCTGCAACGCAGTCATGGTCAATATCCTTTAATCCGCCGTTTATCATGTTCATAAATAAAACTTGGATGAAACCAATGAATGCGACAATTATCGCAAATTTTGTTATATCAAGAGAAACAGTTGTCGCGCCAAAAATTATCAGGAAAAACACTGCGGATGCAACAAAGAAATCCATCCCAGGCATTTTTTTGCTCGTAAAATTGTAGATTGTGGCAAGTATGTCTGCAAAAACCAGTATAGAAATAAGCATTAGAAAATTACAGGGGGTGCTGAAAAAATATAATGCAAAAACCCAGCTTAGAATCATTGAACCGACCGCAAATAACAATGCATTTTTTCTTTTTATTGTGCCTCCCACAAGCGGCCTCTCTCTTAGTTCACCTGATTTTTTGTCAATTTCAACATCAAGATAATCATTGAAAACAAAACCGTAAATATGGGACAGGCATCCTATGATGAAAAGAACAAAAAGCGAAAAAAAACTGGTTCTATCTATATTCCACATGCTGAGTGCACCAAGAACAGGCGCCATTCCTGTTAATGCAAGGTTAAAGGGGCGTGTGAGTTTAACGTATTCTCTCAGCATTAATTGCGGAATGATATGAAAAATTATAAATGTTTGTATAGGGATAACAAAGTATGGATAACAGTTATGATGTGGTTGTTGTTGGTGCAGGACCCGCAGGGCTTGCGTCTGCGAAATCCTGCGCTGAGAATGGTTTGAAAACACTTCTCATTGAGGAACATCCTGCAATAGGAACACCAGTGCAGTGCGGCGAGACATTCCATGTTTCCATGCTTAAAGAACTCGGTCTTGAAGATATTCCTTTTAATGAACCGAAAAATGCCAGGATTTATTCACCAAACAGAAAAATGATAGAGATAGTGCTGCAGGATGGTGTGTCCTCCCCACTGGTAATTGTTGAAAGAAAAATCCTTGAAAAGTCTTTTGCAGTAAAGGTTGCAAATCTTGGAGTAAACTCTGCGACTGAACGTTTTTCATATGAGATTTCACGTAGAAATCCAATGTCGCAGAGTTTAGTGGATATATTCACAAAAACTCCTGCAGTAGATGTAATCAAGGAGAATGGTTTTGTTAAAGGTGTGAAGGTTTTACATTTTGGGGAAGAAAAGGACATCATATCAAAAGTTGTGATTGATGCATCAGGACCAAATGCATTTGTTGCAAGGAAAGCAGGACTAAATGTTTACAGAAACATTGAAAGTTTCGACTCATGCGCGCAGTTCCAGATGGCTGGCATTAATATTGATGGTAAAACTGCTGAGATATATCTGGGGGGTGTTGCACCTGGTGGCTATGTTTGGATTCTACCAAAAGGCAAAGGTTTTGCGAATGTTGGAATCGGTGTAAGTGGAAACATAGGGAATAAGGCTTTAGGTTATCTTGAGTCTTTTGTTGAAAATGATCCCAGATTAAAGGATGGCAGTATAATAGAAACAAATGTTGGTATAGTACCAGTTGGTGGTGAGGCAGAGAAACTTGTTTCAAATGGGCTTATACTTGTTGGTGATGCAGGAAGGATGGTTAATCCTGCAACAGGCGGCGGGATGGTTTTTGCTATCAAAGCAGGCTTATCTGCCGGAAAAGTTGTAGCCGATGCAGTAAAAAACAATAATTTTTCTGAGAAAAAATTATCAGAGTATGAAAAAATCTGGAGGAATGACATTGGAAAAAAATTCAAAGCATTCAATGCCTTGAAAAATGTTTTCCTGTCTCTATCTGATAAAGAGATTGATGACATTGTTAAAGCCGTGGGTAAGATACAAATAGACAAGGATATGACCGAGCCATGGTATCCTATGCTGAAAAAAATTGTTTCAATCATCGTGAAAAAACCAAGGCTTGCGTTAAAGTTTGGGAAGGTATTGCCATATTTTGTGTGATATCATGTTTGAAAAGTTTAGGGCATTTGCAGATATTGGAAGGGCGCAGGGCATAACTGTCACAGGCTCTGTTGCGATATGTGGTGCATTAACTTCCACAGCAAACGTTTACTGGTACCACATTGTTTATTTCACAATAATTTCCTGTTTTTTACATACTGTACTCAACACATACATTGCACTCGGTGATCTTTACCTGGATGCCCATACATATACACCTGAACGGAACCCTGTTGTGGCTGGTGTGCTCACAAAAAAAGAGGCAATGAACTTTGTTTACACTGGAACATTTGCAGGCTTTGTTTTTATCATACCATTCTTTTTCACCCCGGGATACTCTGCTGAGATGATTTTCCTAACATTAGGATGCGCATTTTTATCATTCCTCTGGCTGATATGGTATGGTTCCAAAGGCAAAAAAATGGTGTTCTCATATGATTTCTCATTTTCATTTTCATATGCTTTATGGGTGTTATGCGGTGTTTTTGCTGTTGGAGGTATGCCAACGGTTTATACCTTGTTTTTTATACTTGTCACAGTGACTGCAACAACATGTTTTGCTCAGTGGGAGAATGGTTTAAAGGATGTAGATGCTGACAGGGCTGCTGGGGTCAAAAGTTTTGCAGTGGTGAGCAAGGTGAAATCAGGTAAGAAACTTGGCTTTCATCCATATCTGATTTACGGGACAGGATTGAAAATCTGTTTCCTTGCATCATGTTTCCTTGCCTACCTCACCTGTAAAAACATTTACTATCTCATATTCATTCTTCTTTATGGTGTTCCATCCCAGGCATTTATTTTATGGAGATTTGCGGTAAAGAAAAAACCTGTTGAACATAGAAGAACCATTCTTTTTGATGTTACGTTATCTGGCATACTTGTCTATTCTGTGATATTTGGAAAAACTGGAATAATATCAGTAGTGTTGTTAATTGCTTATCTTATATTTGGATATCTCATAGGTTCTGCTGTTCAGTCAAGATGTGAGTTCAAGTTTGGCAGGTTCTCCAGTAAGGCTTAAAGCGTTTGATTCCATGTTTTATGCACAGAAATACTGGTAGTGATATAATGGTTTTTTTTAACCCTCTGTGTCTGGACATTGTTTTATAACATATGTTTTTCAGGGAATAACTTTCCTCCCAGCAGTAAACAAGCCCTTCTGCAAATTTTTCTACTGTCATGTTTTTTGGCTCATACACAATATGTGCCCCATTGTATTTTGACCAGTCATGGGTTAAAATCCTGTTTTGAGATTTTAATCTTTCAAAGATTCTTGTTCCTGGGAAGGGTATTAATGGAAAATATGCTGGAACATCAATATCTGCATCTAATGCAAAATCAAGCGTGGATTTGAAAGTGTTTTCATCATCAGTGTCCCATCCAAACACAAATGATGCAACAACATCTATGTTATAATCATGCAGCTTTTTAACCAGTTTCTTGTAGTTTACCTTTATGTTCTGCGTTTTGTTCATTGCTTTCAATGTTTTTGGTGAGATGCTTTCAAAACCAAACTGCAAATGCGAGCACCCACCCTCACTCATCATTTTTATTAGCTTCTCATCCTCTGCAACATTTACAGAGCAGGCACTCCACCACATAAGATTAAAATCTTTTATTGCTTTCATGATTTCTTTTGTTTTTTTAATGTCTGCTGCAAGGTTGGTGTTCACAAAAAACACCCTGTTTTTTCTTTTCCATTTCTTTATTTCTTCCACTATTTTTTCCAAAGGCTTGTATCTGTATCTCCTTCCAGAGTACATGGTTGCACCGCAAAATTCACAGTCGTATGGGCATCCTCTTACTGTTTCAACCATGTTTGTTGTGTAAAACCAGTATTTATCATAAATAGATAAATCCGGGGTTGGGAAATCTTTTGGCTCTGTTAATTTATCCTTATAAAAAGGTTTTAGGCATTTATTTTCCAAATCATTCAAAATTTTAGGCCAGACATACTCTGCCTCACCTAAAAGCACAGAATCACAATGCTTTTTTGCTTCATCAGGGAGAACAAATGCGTGAATTCCACCCATAATTGAAGGAATGCTTAATTCTCTGCACATATCCCCTATTTTGTATGCTTCATTTGCAGCAGCTGTTGGTACAGAAATTCCAACAGCATCATACCTTCCAATCTTTTTCTCAGTAATTTTTTCAAACGCAGTATATAAAAAATCAATCCTATGATTATCTGGCGTTAAAGATGAAATTATGCTTGGCCAAAGCGGTGGTATCATTCTGCTGCCTATTTTATCATTCCCACCAGGATGCACAAGTAATATATTCACAGAGAATTAGTATTAAAATAAGAATACTTAACTTCTTCTATCGAAATATTTTTTATGTTTCCAGCTCTTACCAATAATGTGAATCTCAACAAGGAATATGATGTGGTTGTTGTTGGTGCAGGACCCGCAGGTTTAGCGTCTGCGAAATCCTGCGCTGAAAACAACCTTAAAACACTAATTGTTGAAGAACACCCCGCGATAGGAACACCAGTGCAGTGCGGCGAAGCACTTGCCCGCTTTGTTTTTGAGGATTTGGGTATGAGACCTGAAGGAAACGAGATTAAAAAAATAAAAATTTTTTCTCCAAACAAAAAAAAGATGGAGATAATCTTCCCAGAGCCAAGTTTGTTTCTTGTGATAGAGAGAAAAAGGTTTGAAAAGAATTTAGCAGTGAAAATTGTGAATATGGGTGTGAAGATAATTACAAGAGCAAAGGCAGTGGATGTGATCAAGGAAAATGGTTTTGTCAAAGGTGTTGTTCTTGAGAGGTTGGAGGAAAAAATCAGGATAAAATCAAAAATCGTGATTGATGCATCAGGACCAAATGCAATTATCGCAAGAAAATCCGGGTTAAAAATTTATTCTGAAACGGAAAGATTTGATTCATGCGCGCAGTTCCAGATGTCAAACATAAAAACAGAGAAAAGCACGGCTGAAATGTATTTTGGGAGTTTTGCACCCGGGGGATATGTATGGATTTTTCCAAAAGACAAGGGGTTTGCAAATATTGGAATAGGAATAAATGGAGGCGAAGGGAACAAAGCATTGGATTATCTTAGAAATTTCATTGAAAAAGATGAAAGACTAAAAAATGGGAGCATAATTGAAATGAATGCAGGTATAGTGCCTGTTGGCGGAACAATTAGTAAGATGGTTTCCAATGGTCTCATTGTTGCTGGTGATGCTGCGCGCATGGTCAACCCTTTGACCGGGGGGGGAATGAGGTTTGCTTTCAAAGCTGGAGAATTTGCAGGCAGAGTTGCTTCTGAGGCAGTAAAAGATAATGATTTTTCCGAGAAAAAACTTTCAGAGTATGAGAAACTATGGAATAAAGAGTTTGGACTTGCTTTTAGAGTAAGTGCTGTTGCAAAAGATATTCTCCTTGGATCATCTGAAAAAGAGATTGATTCATTGGTTGGGGATATAGGCGTGATTACCGCTCCCTCAGCAGGGGGTAAGGATGTGATGCTTAAAGGTATTAAAAATGTTCTGCCAGTACTGATTAAAAGACCAAAAATTTTGTTTAAGTTCAGGAAAATCCTTAAATCAAATATGTAACACAGAAACCAATCTGCATTGCCATCAGCATAAAATACATGTGCTTCCACACAGGCGTGTTCTCAAACTTTTTATCAGGTGTTTCAGCATATTTAAACAAAAGAAAAGCAATGTATGCACCCCATGCTGCTAAAGCAGTCAGAATCATTGTTTCCTTTTTCAAAAAATCTAATAAAACCCCAATTGGTATCAGGATGAATGGGGATATAAAAAATGGTGCTGATACCGCCACGGATTTATTTCTTCCGTAAACAACAGGCAGTGTTCTCATGTTATATTCTTTATCGCCTTTAACATCAGTGAAATCCTTTGTTGTTGTCGCGCCAACAAGGTATATGCACATTATTGCCCCAACAACCCACGGCACAGGACTTGTAATGTTTCCGAATATGCACCATGCAGCAACAAAACCAAGCAGTCCTCTGCATAATGCAATACCAATATTTGAAAGCCACAATCTTTTTTTCAGCCTTATCGGTTCCACAGAATAAACTATAGTAAAGCACATAATTGTGAGAATAAGAACAGCGAAAACATAATTTATCATACTTGCCCTGAACAATGCAAAAAAATAAAGAAAGTATGCGATTGTTCTTGCCTCATCCTTTGTCACGATACCAGACGGTATTGGTCTGTAAGGCTTGTTTATTTTGTCAATCTCTGCATCAGCCACCTGATTCAACGAGTTGCTCGCAGCGTTGACAAGAACAAGTGTTCCAACACCATATATAAGTGTAAAAACCTCAAACCTGCTGAAATGGTTAAAACCGCACGCCATTAATGCACCGCAAACCCCACCAACTGCTGGCGCAAGCAGTGTAAAAGGTCTGAGCAAATCAATAAAACCTCTGAATCTCAGCGGCAGATACCTGACCTTTTTCCATGAATCCTTTTCAAAGATTTTTACCATTCAATATGAAAATGGTTTCTGCAGTATAAATGTTATCGGTTATTTCAGGACACCTTTCGCACCACATGTCACACAAATAATCACAAGTGGCCTCTCAGGAGAAGTTACATGCATTACCTGCCCGCAGGCATAACATTGGACAGCCGTGACCGCAGATGGCATGGTAAAAGACGAGGTTAGTAACATCTGCTCTTGTGGACTAAGTGGTTGGGGATAAATTACCCCTTTGTGGGCTCTCCCCCTGATCAAACCGATCGGCAAAGCTATTACTACGCCTATTAATATCCCAATTAAAAAACTCATATACACCAAATTCTTCTCTAAAAATTCCTTCTCTCCTCCCTCTTCTTCAACTACTTCCTCTTCCTCCCCAATACCTTCCTCACCTCCAACTACAGCACCATACTGATAGTATGTCAACTCAGCAGTCGCTACTATCTCATCTGTTTCATCATAATTTTCCATCTTGACAAAGAGACCTATGTCCACGGAATAATACATGATATCATAATATTCAGAATCTTCTTCCGAGGACCTAATTTTATAGGTTTCAAAAGTTCCTGCAGGCACATGAATAGTTTCCATACTGATACATTTATAATTTGTTGTTATCGTATCAGTATAGTTCTCTTCCCATGTCTCACCATCATGGGTTGAACTCATATAGGTAGTCTCATTTGTTACAACCATCCAAGTCTCTCCCACCTTAACTGGGAAGTCAAAATCGTCTTTAGGAGGATCATATGTGGTTTCAATATGCTCGCTTGAATGAGTGTTCCCCCAGCTTGATGTACCTGTCATCTCAGTATCTGTAATTGTTTTCACTGTAGCTAAATCGGTTTTTTGGATGTATGCCGTTCCATTTGTAGTGCTTGTACCTGAGCCCATATATCCAGTAAAACTTATCTCCCCGCTTGTTTTCATAATCCATACATCGTAATCTGTGCCATTTACAGATATAATGCCTGTACCAGTAACTTTCATAACCATGGTTCCAGACATTTCAGTACCCATGCTATTTCCACTCATACTGTACTCCCATCTATCCCCTGTTTGGAAGGCAGGTACTTCCGCCTCAGCGCCACCATGTCCAGAAATAAAAACTGTTGATACTAACATAATTCCGAAAAACATCAAAATTAATACAGCTCTCTTCATCTTCTCGCCATTCATATGCTCACCCTCACATTCTCAACTCTAACTGTTGGTGCAATCACACTTACAGTGCTTAATCCCCCTGGAAGTTTTCTGAAATCATCACCTATCCCTGAAACATTTTTCAGGCAATCCCCCATGTTTCCTGAAATCATCACCTGCTTTACTGGGTAGACGATTTCACCTTTTTCTATTTTGAATAATATGGAGGAGTTTATTGAAAATCTGCCTGATGCAGGATTTGATGTGTGCGCACCCATGGCATCATAAACAAGTATTCCTTCCTTTACCCCTGATATTAGTTTCTCAATTTTTTCTGTTTTTCCGTTGATAATGAAGTTTCTTGATTTTATGGAAGGCATTGTTTTGAATGTTCTTGATGAAGACCATTTTTCAGACCTGACAGCATTTCCTGTTGATTCTTTATCATATTCAGCAGATGTTAAAACATCGTAAAGATAGTTTTTTAAAACACCATTTTTTATCAGCTCTGTTCTTTTTGATGGAATACCTTCATCATCAGCAATTGCAGAGTTTAAGCCGTTTGGCATAGAGCCATTCTCAACAACTGTCAAGATTTCAGATGAAACAGCCTCACCTATTCTGTTTGAGTAAATTGATTCACCCTTATGCACCTTGTCAGCGTACAGTGCAGGTATTGTTGTAAACTCCAGTAAAGAGGAAAGTGCATAAGGTGTAAAAAGCACTGTCATGTTTTTTGATCCACATTTTCTGGGATTTAGGGTTTTCACAGCCAGCCCAGCAGCGTTTTTCCCAACGATGTTAAAATCAATATCCAGCATCCTTGATGATAAAATCTCAAAGCCTGTTGCTGTATTTTTCTTTTTCAGCACTGCTGTTGCACTTCCTCCTATGCCTGTTCCTTTATCTTCTATTTCTATTCCTTTTGAATTCACTATTGCTAAATGTTCCTCACTGTAACCAACGCCTCCTGAGGATATAATAATGTTTTTGTCAACATCTAAAGCAGTTTCAACAATGTCTTTTACGAATCCTTCTCCTTCCTCAGGACTTATTTCAACTATTTTTTTATCATACAGGTTTTCTATTTTTTTTGTTTTCCCTGGCTCCGGAAATATGAATTTTGTTTCCTTCCCAAGTTTTGAGGACGATAAAGCGTTTTTTACTGCTTTCTCCGCCTGCGCCTCTTTTGTGCAGAATGCAAAACCAATTTTTTTGTTTTTCAATATCCTTATGCCTATGCCGTAACTCATGTTAGAAGATGCAAAATTTACAGAGTTTCTTTCTATGGAAAAACTTGTTCCGCTGTTTTTCACCAAAAAAATTTCAGCCTCATCCGCACCAAGTTTCAATGCCATGTTCAAAATCTTTTTTCCGATGTCTATCATTTAACCACCCACATACAAGTAGTTAGGGGCAAGTAGTTAGGAGCTAGGGAACAACCTACTCTTACTCCTTTCTCCCTAATCCCTGACTTCTGACTTCTAACTACTTCCATTTATCCACCACCTATCAATACCTCTTTTATCCTTATATGGGGCCCGCCGTCACCAACAGGTACAAGCTGCCCTTTACCACAGAATCCTGGCTCACCAAACCTAGTATCATTGCCAACCGCATCAATGTTTTTCAGTGTTTCAAGCGTTAAACCTGATAAGGATAAATCCTTCAAAGGCTTTGTAATTTCACCTTTTTCTATCAAAAATGCCTCCTGCGCAGAAAACTGGAAACTTCCTTTTGCAGGGTCAACCTGCCCTCCCCTTGTATTCTTTGCATAAATACCATACTTTATGTCCTCAATTAATTCCTCAAAAGAGCAGCTCCCTTTATCCATCATTGTGTTACTCATCCTAACCAGGGGTCGCACAGCAAATGATTCTGCCCTTGCACCACCATTCGGCTCCATCCCAAGCTTATATGCTGTTTCCCTGTTAAGGATAAAATTTTTTAAAACACCTTTTTCAATCAAAATTTTTTTTGCTCCTTTCACACCCTCATCATCATATGGAAATGAACCAAAACCATTTTCAATTGCTGGGTCATCATATATTGTCACAAGTTCAGATGCAATTTTTTCACCTATTTTTTTCTCAAGAATGGACTCACCTGAAGCAACAGAATCCCCTTCCGTGGCATGTCCAACCGCCTCATGCACAAAAACACCTGCAAGGTCAGGGTCTGCAATCACCGGGAATCTGCCTGAGGGGGATTTTTCTGCAGAAAGAATTCTAACAGCTGATTTTGCAGCATTTACGCCTTTTTCTAAGGGATCATTCTTCTCAAAAATCTCAAAACCTGATGTGCCACCAACCCTTGCCCTGTATCCAACAACAGTTCCATCCTTTTTTGCAATTAGGTCTGCCTGTGCAACAATCCTGGGAACGCTTGTATAGATGTCAGAACCCTCGGAACTCAGAAAATGCGTCTCCACATTTCCCTCGGAATAACCTGTCATTACAGTGAGTATTCCTTCAACATTTCTCATTGCCTCATCCATCCCTGCAATCAGTTTATGTTTTTCCTCAATTGAAACATCTGCAGGATTCTTCTTTGGCTTCCAGATAATCCTATCCTTAACTGTTTTTGTTTCCGCAAGAATTATTTTTTCCTTTGGCTTTGAGCATTTTGCGAGTTTGAACGCAATCTCAGAGGCGTTATCCATATCAGAAACATTGTTTGTTGAGAAAAAACCAAATGCGCCGTTGTACAAAACCCGTATGCCAATTCCTTCTTCCTTACCTGGTACTGCTTTTTTCAGCTCGCCATCCTTTACCTCCAAGGATAAACCTGTTCTTTTTTCATATCTGACATCACAGTATTCGGCACCCATGCCCATTAATTTTTCTATTATTTTCTGCATAGTGTCACCCATTACCAGTAGTTAGGGATCAGGAGTTAGGATTCAGGTCTCCCCTAACTTCTAACTACTAGCCCCTAACTCCTACTTTGTCACCCGAATATTTTACCTGAGGATTTTGATATCTCATCAATGTCATCTTTGTTAAACCTGTTTAAACATTTTTTCATTTGAGCATAATCCATTATGTCAATAACAGTTGGAACCCTTATGGCATCACCCAATAACAGGAGTGTGCGCGCAGGTATGGTTGCAACAATGTCTTTCCAGACAGATTTATCAGGAACGCCTGCAAGTGCTGATTCAACATCGGTCGGCTCCTTCATGGACAATATAAGTCTGTTGGCAAGCTGACTGCGCACTTCTTCATCAATCCTTGAGGGCCTCTGGTCTATCAAAGCAAGTATAAGGTTGAATTTTCTTGTTTCCCTCGCAAGCCTGTCAAAAATTGTATAACCTGCTATTTCCGGTGCGAGGAACTTGTGTGCCTCCTCCAAAAACAAAACAAGACGCGGGTAATCATTTTCAGAATACTCTCTGTAAAGTCTTCTTGCAATGATGTTCGCAAGGAAAAGATAAGCGGTTGCATCCCTGCCGTATTTCCCAAAATCAAGCACAATGGATTCCCCATTTTTTATCAATGTTATCAGCTGGTTGAATGTGTCGTTCCCTTCCATAACAAAACCAAACCTGTCAAGCCTCATTATCCTTCTCTGCAGTGCCTGAAGTGCGGATGGATGGGCGGTTGGATATTTTTCCATCGTAGCGTTTTTGATTTCAGATATCAAATTATTTTTCCTTTCCCTGTTAATTATGTACAGCGCATCTACCATGGGAGAACTTAAATCCTGGAATGCAACAATAATATCCTCTGGTCTGATGTTTTTTGAGTCTATGATGAAAGGTTTTGCTTCCCTGTTGCTTGGGTCCAGCGTGAACATTTCCACTTTCTCAGGAAAGAAAAATTTCAGCCCTGGTGTATTATCGGATTTTGAGAATATCCCGTATTCTGAATGCATGTCAAAAATAAAAACAGAAGCTGCAGTTTTTGCCAGAATAGAGTTGCATACTATTTTGCAGAGTATGCTTTTTCCCATACCAGTCCTTCCAAATATTGCAAATGGTTTCTCTGTCAGTTTTTCATAATCAATGGATATCTCAAACTCAGGAACACCCCTTAAAGTACCAACATTCATGCTTTTCTCAGTGATAGTGTAAATCTTGTTCACATCCTCCTTTTTCGCGCTCCTCACAGATGAAAGATAGGGGGGTATTGTCTCAGGTTCAAAAAGTCTTCCATCTTTGTCTATGAGCTGTATTGCCTTCAAAGATGCTTTTGAGAAAACAGTATTGGGGTTGTGTCCTGACAAAGGTACTGTGTCATGAATTCCTGAACCTGCAATTCTTTCAACAATCTCAATCTGTGGATTGTATATATCCTTTATGATGCAGTAAAAATCATATTTTTTTCCCTCAACAATAACAGGGTATCCTACCTTTAAGTCCTCAGGGTTCTCAAGTTCAAGTTTTGCGTCAATACCTCGTAGAACGGATGCTGAGACAACAGAACCGATTTTCATGAATGGATAAAGGGTGTTCAGGAGTTAAAAAGATAACGATACTAATTTTTGATATTTTTTATCAGCCCTTTCACAGTGCTAAGCGACCTTGTTGTCACATAAAATTTCTTATTAAAATATTTTTCCAATGATCTTTCAATTTTTCCACCAACAGTAGCATAATGAATGCTGTCACTTTTCAGAAATATAATATTGTCTTTTCCATGGATCCCAAGAATTTTTATATTTCTGTTTTCAATTTTTTTCAGGCAGGAAAGAATCTTTTGCTTGGGATAATTTCTTTTTCCAAACATGCCTATTCCCCTGATGAATGCTATGCCAGGTTTCATCTACTCATCCTATCCAGAAAACTATGGAAAGACGAATTCCTTTTCCCATCAACATCTGTGAATGCATTTATGATTTCGTTTATGCTGAAATGTTTTGATGCAAAACCTAGGATTTCATTCTCATAAATCTCTTTGAACTGACGCACTGTGACAACATATCTGTGCGCCTCCAGCAAGGGATAAACATATCCCGGGCATATGCTTGATTTTGCATAGTTTGCAAGCTTAGAAAAAACATTCTCAGGTTCATCTTTGTGTGTCCCTATATCTATTCTAAACCATTTTGATTTTGGATGAAGGCATGCAAAATACACATCACCAAAAAGCGGTGGTTTGTATTTTTTCTGAAAATCATCAGGTACTTTAACATAATATCTGCCATCCCTGAAATTACCTAATAATTCTTCATCAGTGAAATATGAGCCAAATGCATGTGTCAGGGAATCCTTTGAAACACCAACAAGAATATTGTTGTTTTTTTCGCAGTGCTTTATTGTGTTGTTCATTAATTCTGCAAACTCAGCCAAAAAGGGTGTTGTGAGCGCACCATCAACTGCAATAATACATTTTTCTTTCTCTTTTGACAGTTCATTAACAATCTGATGCTCCATAAGTCTTCTGTACTCATTCACTATTTCATTAGGATTTTTCATCTTTATTGTTTTCAACAATTTTTGATATTCCTCAGGAAACGTTTCAATAATTTTTTCATCTGCTACCACAGGAACATGTCTGTCAACAGATTTTTTTTCCTTTAAAGCAAAACCATCATCCAAGGAGTAATGGAGTGCGCCGACCCTGACCAGCGCTATCCACATAGATGAAAAATTGAGCAGGAATGTGTAACTTCCATCAACAGCAACAAGATCTGTTTTTTCATCTGAAACCTTGAACGGTTTTATGTCAATACTGCTCAGGATTTTTTCTGTTTTGGACTGCGCATTATCATAATGCTTTTTTATCAATGAGAACAGGTTTTCAATATCATTCATTTCATCATCCCCAATTTGGTGGCAAGTTTTCGAGTTGGGGGATTTGTGTGTTTATTGAGTTTATGATATTCATGTGTCTATTCATCTCGCCACCTCAACCCTTGACTCCCCATTTGCGGTCATGCCTATTTGTATCCTGGATGCGAATCTTTCAGAAACCTCTGTGAGATGTGTTATGAGTATGATTTTTTCAAAGAATTTTCCCATGTCAAAAAGTTTTTTCACAAAAAGTTCCCTGCTGACCTCCGTGTCAAGCGAGCCCAAATCCCCTTCATCAATAAACAGGGTTTTCATTCTGCCATATGTTTTACCGACCTGCGGTAATGAGGATAGTTCTTTTGCTATCGCGAAGCGCAGTGCGGCATTGATTTGTGTTCTTTCCCCGCCAGAGAACTCCTGAACGTCATGCCACAGGGTGTCAGGACCTACAACGTTTATTTTAACACCGTATTTTTTGTTCTCCTCGTATGTTTCCATTTTCACATTGTTGAATCTTGAGTCTGTCAGGTCTGAAAGATTTTTTGATGCCTCAATCTCAAGATGAGGCATCAGCTTGTTTATTGCATACATGACTATGCCTTTTTTGTGGAATACCTGCTCTTTTAATAAAGAGTAGGTCTCCAGCTTTTTCCTTAACTCCTTTTCTTTTTTTTCTATTTCATCAATTTCTTTCCGGATGTTTTCTAATTCTTCAACCTCCTTTTCAAGCATCCTTATTTCTGTTTCAAAGCCTGATATTTTGTTTGTGAGAACCATTTTTTTGTTCTGCAACTGTTTTATTTCCTCACCTATGCCCGTGTATCTTTTTTCAGACTCATCAAAAACCTCTAACCTTGAAGAAAGAATCTTTATTCTTTCTACTATCTCTTCTTTCTGAGTTTTCAAATCATTTATCAGTTTGGAAACATCCCCTATCTCTTGTAGTTTCTTTTTTTTCATCTCAAGGATTTCTTTCTTTTTTTGCATATCAGAAATCAATGTTCTAAGTTTTTCCAACCTTTTTTCTTCCTCTTCATCAACACCTAAAGAAGAAATTTTCTTCTCTATGTTTTTCATGTCTTCGCTTAGCATTGATGTTTTTTTCTTATAATCCTTTTCTTTTTTTTCCAAATCCTTTTTAATAATGATTATCTCATTTTCTATCTCAGAAAGCAAAAATGAGTCAACATTAATGTTTAACACATCTTCAGAGATTTCCTTCAGGTTTTCTTTAGCGGTTTTTTGTTCCTCCCTGAGTTTCTCCACAATGTTTAGCCTATCCTTTAGCCATTCAACCTCTTTTTCTATCCTGGAAATTCTTTCATCAAGTTTTCCTTGTGTTCTCAGCAGGGAAAACGCCTTATCTTTATTAATCTCAGTTCTTAACCCTTTTATTCTTTTTTCTTTTTCCATAAGTCTACCAAGTAGTTTTTCAGCTTCCTTTTCATATTCATCCCTCAACCCTTTTTCCTGCTTCTCATATATTTCTTTCTCATTTTTGAGGGATTGTAGCTTTTGTATTTTTTCTTTTAAACCATCAGCCTCCATCCTTAACATCTCAATATTCTTTGTTTCTTTTTCCAGCTTTTCTGCCTCATCCTTGAGCACTTTTGTTCCCTCTGCCTCCCTGAATGCCTTTTCCAGCCTTGTGTCAACATTACTCAAAGATTTTTTTGCTGATTCTATATTTGCTTCAACCTTTAGAAACTCCTCATGCTTGCCTAACAATTCCTTTAATTCTTTTTCCTTTTCCTCCATCATTTTTTCTGTCATCTTCAGTTTTACCTTTTCATAACCCATTTTTGTCTTTTTTTCTTCCAAGTTTTTCTTTTTTTCAGGAATCTCAGATACATATTCCTTTTTTAATTCTACTGCCACTACTATCCTCTCAAGATCCAGGTTTGTTTTCTTGACTTTCTCAGAAACCCTTTCCTGGGCTTTCCCAAAAATTTCAAGCCTGAAAAGTTTTTGGAATATCTCAAGGCGCTCGGAGCCTGTTTCACTGCCAAGCTGCTTCATTTCCTCCTGCCTAACAAATGTTGAGTTCCTGAAACCCGTGTAATCAAGACCAACAATATCTTTTATTTTCTCATCAATTTCAGGTATGCTCCCAGGTATGGGTTCATCGTTTATCTTCAGGGTCACATAGGATTTACCGTTGTTTGTCAGTCCTCTTTTAACCCCGTATTTGTTTTTTCCCTGATAAAAAAATAGTTGCACATAACCATCATTTTTACATACATCCTCAATTTTCACACCCGGTAAATCTGTTCTGGATGTTGATTTGTACAATGCAAACGTGATGGCATCAAGTATTGTTGTTTTACCAGAGCCTGTAGACCCAACAATCACAGTAAATTTTTCAGGAAAAACAATTCTTGTTTTATCAAGGTATCTCATGAATTTTTTCATTTCAATACTGTCTATGATGAAACCGCCTGCCTCAGGATTTGGTTGCTCTTTTGGATTCAGAATATTCTTTGTCTCTTTGTCTTTATCTCTGCGGATAAATGATTCTAATGTTCTCATTCCAAAACCTCCCTAAGAATATTATTACCCTCATTCAGCAATTCATCTTTTCTGGGATTCCCTGCATAGTTGAGTTCTATAAATTCTCTCAGCAAATCATAGGGGTTGGTTGTGAAACTTATCAGCCCTATTTTTTCACCTTTTTTTTCAACCCATCTGATATCATAATAAAATGCATCCCTTAGTTTTTCATTTATTTTATCCTCAGAAACCCTGCTTCTGCATCCTTCAGGAACTGTTATCTCCAGCCTGACCATTTTCCCGGCAGCATCAGGAATGCTTTTCAGAATTTTTTCATTTGGCTCCTCATCAGGCATTACCTCAACATTGAGCTTCATCATATCCCTGACAGGCAGTTCTATAAAATCCCATGACCTTTCTTTAACTGACAGTGAAATAAAACCCTTAGGGTCCTCACGCTCACCCCAGTCAATTCTTTCAACAGCACCTGGGTAAACAATCTCACTATTTCCAACTTTGCCCATTGATTGATGCAGATGTATATGCCCAAAAATGGCAACATCAAGATTATCAGGAATCATATCCCTTGTGAAAGAAAACTCACCAGGCAGAACCTCAGGATAGCTTGTCTCCCTTATTTTTGCCCCCTCAACATAGTAATGCGCAAACAAAATAGTGTAATCAGCGTCCTGGACTGATTTTTCCTTAAGCCAGTTTTTTATTAATTTTTGTCCTGTTGCAAACATCTGCTCAGGAGGAACATCCTTCCCGATTTTTTCTTTCACCATTAATGCAATGCTGTCAGGGTGCATGTACGGCATTATGATGCATCTAACCTTTTTACCATCAATAACAATTTCCTCAACGGATGGCTCCCTGTAAACGCTGACATGGGGGTAGCCCCTGAAATCGTCAATTGATGTGCCTTTTTTTGATGAATGGGGCTGATCGTGATTCCCAGCAAGAATCCAAACTCGTATATTATTTTTTCCTAACGGCTCAATAACATCCTTTCTAATCATTTCCCTGTAGGTTGGCGAAATATGGGTTCTGTCAAAAAGGTCACCTGCAATAACAAAAAGTTTTGACCTATTTTCAACTGCAAAATTTGCTGCTTTCACAAGGTTTCTATGAATGTCAAGCGCTCGCTCAGATATTCCTGTTTCAACATCCAGATTAAAGCCAAAGTTTATGCCCTCATGCACATCAGCAACAGCAACAATATCATTCATCAACCTAACATAGGTATAAAGGATTAAAAATGTTTGGTGGAACGGTTGATAGCAGCAAAGTATTTAATGGCTAAAACAGTTTCTTGTTTTGATGAAAAAGTGGTTAGTAGTTCTATTATTATTTGTTTTTATCATCCCAACATTTATGCAACCAGTAAAGGGAGATGGCATACCGATAACAAAACATGATGTTTATTCTACACTTAGGGAAAATAGACAACTCGCATACATTACGGTTTTGGAAAATTCTGAGATTATTGATTTATTTCTAAATGTTGCATCATTAGAGCCTGATGAAAATATCACAATAGTAGTTCCTCTCCAAACACAGCCTTCAGAGGTAGCAGCAGAGAAAATGACTGATGAAGAGTTTATGAGCAATCATAATTTTGATAAAATTGATGAAATATATAGAAAGCAAACAGAAGGTTTAGGTAAGTTAGGTGAGGAAATAGGTTACAATATGAGATGGCTGGGCGCTGGAGAGGTAGGAGGTCCTGCTGGATTTCTTTTATATTATTTTTGGACTATGCCATTTGGTTCTGTGGGTGGCGCTGGCGGAATAACCCATTATGAGTTTGAAGGCGTAAGTGTGGATATTCACTCATTTAATTCATCAGGATCTTTGAAGGAATTTTATGAGTCATTGAATCTTACTGTGCCAGATAATGTTGATGATGTAATCTCAAAATATCAGGATTACTCTATTGCACTGATTAATACAACAACAAAATCACCAATCCCGGAAGACGAGTTTAATGCTTTACAAACTCAGGTACCAGAAGCAATAGATGGGTTTAAGAATTATGTACAAAATCATTCTGAAACAGTGTTTTATACCTATGGTAGCAAGGGATATGGGATGTTCTATGGTGGCATTACAGATTTCGGCGATCCTGAACTCAACTCAATCTATAAAGCCATATCTAATTATACTCTAAGAGGATATTTTTATAAATTGGTACTTGCAACCTATGGGTTAGTAGAGGTAGAAGGTTTTCAACTATCGATGAGTCTGCCATTATCCAATAAGCAGGCATATTTTCCATTGGGAACAAGCCCTTCTTGGGGTTCTGTTTCCAAAATTAAGATTATTTTTGAATGCCCAGATGATAAGGAGATAGCATTTAGTAAGGATTGTAAAGATGTGTTTTACAACAGTAAACATTATTATATCTGGGAATTTAACGATGCCGCACCAGATTATGATTTGGAAGGAAAGGTTCAGGATAAAGGTCTTGAAACAAGTTGGGATGAATGCATGCATAAGTCAAGCCAATGGACATATGATAACTCTGGATCTTTATCAATACTATGTATTCTGCTTATGTTTATCTTTTGGTGGTTTGTAGCACTTCTAGTTATTACAAAATTTTTAGGCTGGGAAATGTCTAAGTCAAATGTTTTAAAGTTGATGTGTATAAGTGGAGGTGCGACATTTTTATGTATGTTTCTCTCCTTATTCTTTGCTATACCGGTCATAGCATACATTGTGAAGCGTGGACCGGACTATAGGATAACTAAAAGCATTATTTTTTCAAAAGAAAGAAGAAAAACATTTCTGCCTTTAAAAACAAGGATTGGGGCAATTTTTATTATTGCTGCTTTAATAATACTTTTGCTTGGAATACTGTTCATCCCATTGTTTCCAAAAATAGCATATGTCAGGAGTTACTCGGAAGATGGAGTAACACAAGTATCTACAATACCTTTAGGCATGTTTATGGTGTTTGCATCACCATACCTACTTTTAATTGGATACTGTTTGATATGGAAGGCTTTCCACAAATTAAGTAAATCTTATAGGTCACAGGTTTCCATAGGACTCATACTCAGCATCACAAGTGCGGTTCTTATCACCCCAATAATAATAGATGTATTCATTCCATATCATATGCTCACGGACTTGATTTGCCTTTACAGCATTATTCTTTTTATTTCAACACTTATTAGTCTGATTATCGGCTTATGTCTTGTTCTATATTTATGTTCGCCAAAAAAGGATGATGTTAAAAAGTCTCTCTAAATTTTCGCCTGTCCATCTCATTATTCACAATTGTTATGCAATGGCTCGCATGCAGTTTCACAGGCCCAAGGCTAACTGTTTTTGCATTGTGTTTTTCCAGTGTTTTTTCCTCATCCTCTGTTAAATCCTTTTCATCACCAAGAACAAACACGGCATTATCAGGTAAGTCAGCATTCCTGATGTCCTCACCATCCTCCTTCAAATATATTATCTGTGCTTTCAAATCCTTTAAGATGCCCTCAAAATTTTTTTTTGAAACATAAATACCAGGTGTTGATTTAATTTCCTCATTTCCTATGTTTTTCATCAAAGCATTCCTGGTAAGCGCGCCTGTGCTTCTTTCATCAGGATTCAAATACTTTAGTTCAGAGCCAATTAAATGTATTGTTTTCGGTGGCTCAGGCTCACCAAGAAGAACAAGATAAACCTCAACATCCCTTCTGATGTTGTTTGAAACGAAAAATGCGGCATTTATGCATCTTAGCAGAACATCAAGCCTTCCTGTTGAGCCGCATAAATCATTCAGGTTAAAATCACCTGATGTTTTAACCCTGTGACCAATTATGATGAAAGAGCGCATACTGAGGTATATGTGTTTGAATAATTAAACAGTTTTTCTTTTCGGAAATTAAATTAAAAAAAGAAAAAAGGTTTACCTCAGTTTTTTTGATATTAAAACTGCGGATATACCAATTGCACCAATCAGGACTTATTATTTAATTTTCTATAATTTTTTGTTTTTAAGGCTGTGGTGGATACTGTGATGGTTGCTGATACGGTGGAGCTGGCTGCTGATAAGGCTGGTATGCCTGCGGTGGAGGTGATGGAGGCATGTATTGAGGAGTTTCGCCTTCCCTTAAAACAACGGTGTTTGCGTATCTGTCAAGAAATCTCTGGCGCGGGTCCCCCTCTGTTGCAAGACCAACAATAATGTCTATTAATAATAAAATCCCGAAGATTTTTGAAATATTCCTTATAAAACCCTTTGAAATATCCATGCTACCTGATGTGGCAACTACACTAAGGTGGAGTAATTGTTTCCCGATTGTTGCGCCCCTTGTTCCTTCCATGAAAGCAAAATAAAGCAACCATAGCACACCAAAGATTAGGCTTCCACCCCAGAATCCCCATCCGTAAAAGAACATACTGAATGCAAGTGCAAAAAGTATTATCCAAGCTATTATGCCAATAATAACTCCGTCAATTATTGCTGCTATAATTCTTTTTACCCAGTTGTCCTGAAGATTTTTATCATGGGTTATTAAATCAAATCCTGACATCTCTTTTTCCTCCAAAAACAATATAGCGGTGGTAGTATTTAAATTCTGTGTTACATCCCAGCATCAGCAAACTACACGGAACTAAATTTCCGTGCGTTTACAAATTGAATTACTACAATTTTCCATTATAGAACTACATCTTGAATATGTTGGAAACAAAGTTTCCAACTATTCGCAAGTGGAAGCGAAGCTTCCACTGTGTGAAAGATGTAGCGTTCATTCAATTTGTAAACTTCAAGGACTTCATCAAACTCTTTTTCATTCTTCTGTTCCCAGCAAAACCCTTCACCGCCCTTCTTGACATGTTGTAATATTTCAGCAGGGCTTTCACATCCTTTGGCTCGCATCCTGAGCCGAGCGCGATTCTTTTCACCCTTGAGGTTTTCACCATGCTTGGGTTTTCCATCTCCTCATCAGTCATACTATCCATGATGATTTTGAATTTTTTTAGTTTTTCCTGTGTTTCCTTCATCTGGTCATCTGACAGCTTGCTGCTCATTCCAAAAGGCAGCATGTCAACAATTTTTTTCAGGGGGCCCATGCCAGTAAGCATGTCCATCTGCTCATACATGTCCTTCAACGTGAATTTTCCCGACATAATTTTTCTCGCAGTTTTTTCTGCTTTTTCCTTGTCAGCAACTTCCTCTGCTTTTTCAAGCAACGCCTGCAAATCACCCATTCCAAGCATTCTTGAAATAAACCTTGAAGGATCAAATTTTTCAATATCCTCAGTTTTTTCACCCGTACCAATAAACAGCACAGGCGCCCCTATGCTGGAAACAGCGGAGAGCGCACCCCCACCTTTTGCTGAGCCGTCAAGTTTTGAGATTACAACACCGGTGATATTTATGGCATCATGAAAAGCTTTTGCCTGAGCGCCTGCCTGCTGACCAATGGTTGCGTCAACTATCATCAGCTTCTCATCAGGCACAGCAGCCTTTGAGATTTTTTTCATTTCATCAATAAGTTCAGGTTCAAGCGCATGCCTGCCTGAGGTGTCAATAATAATCACATCATTATCCTTTAATTCCTTTAAACCGTTTTTTACCACCTTAACAGCATTTTTCTCCTTGGGTTCACCATATACTGGTACGTTAATCATTTTCCCAAGCTGTGATAACTGATTGTATGCTGCAGGTCTGTGAACATCGGATGCTATAAGCCCTGGTTTAAGACCTTTTTTCTGGAAATATCTTGCTATTTTTGCGCAGGTTGTTGTTTTTCCCTGACCGTACAGTCCTATCATCATTATAACCTGCTTCTTCAACTGCACCTCCTTTGATGCACCGATGATTTTCACGAGCTCATCATAAACAATTCTGATAACATGCTCCCTTGAGGTCATTCCAGCAGGAGGCTTTTCTGTAAGGCTTCTTCTCTCAATTTCCTTTGTGAGGTTCAGAACAAGTTTCACATTCACATCAGCCAGGAGCATGGCCCTCTGGACATCCTTCACGACCTCCCTGATGAGTTTTTTATCCACATAGGGTGCATTTGCAATTCTTTTGATTGTATTCCTAAGCGACTGACTCAGACTTTCCAGAACCATAATATTACCTACCCTCCTAACTGCTGATTACAGATACACTACTGCTGCAAGGCACACACCATAATGGTCCATTGGAATGGATAATTCCTCAATCTTGTATTTGATGGGGGCAATTTCAACATTTCTTAGTTTTGCCATCTCATCCATTTTCCATTCCAGTATTTCCTTCATCGCCCTCCTGTTCATGTGACCATGCCCCTCAGCAACATAACCTCCTTCGCCGTCCTCTCTAAAACCACAGGCTATGCCTGCTGAGATTGTTTCACCTTCGCCCCCCCTCATCTGCGCCAGGACACAATGCACGATTGCACCCCTCGGCAGTTTCTTCTTTTGTACCTGCTTTATTTTTGGTGGGAGTATTGAGGAAACAGAAACAAGGTTTTGCTCACCAATACCTGCTTTCAGCAGCGCCTTATCGAATGCATTAAGGTCAGTTACCCTGCTCACAGCTTTACCTGATGTCACAAAAAACTTTGTCGGAATTGTTAACATCAGTATGGTGAAATATTTTTGAGGATTTAATGGTTTCGTTTAAAAAAGTCTAAAATTTTCTTAAAACCTTTTTCCTCAACACCAACCATGTCAAACACAACCATCCGAACATTTTTATCCACCCCCTGGCTCAACATGGGCATGGACCTTGAATCTGGGATACATTTTCTGAATCTGATAAATTATTTCATGTGTTATGTCGTGTGACTGCTCCACACTCATATATCTATCCACCACAACATGCAACTCTATAATGCCTGAGCAGCCATTAAACGATATATTTACATCATGACAGGAAACGACATTTTCACATTTCATAACAATATTTGTTATATTCTTCTTCATCTCCACCCTGTTTATAGTTTCTTTCCCATGAGGCTCAACATGGACAGTGACTTCGGCATTTATGTTTTTCTTCATACTGTCCTCCACCCTTGTTGCTATGCTGTGCGCATCCTCCATGCTTATGCCTTTTTCAACCTCTACATGCAGGGATATAACTTTGGACACACCGTAATCGTGAACAACAACGTTATGCACATCCTTGACACCGGCCACAGATTTTGCAG